>JBBRLW010000179.1:0-5237 GCA_038231115.1 Bacteroidia bacterium | reverse complement strand
TGAGATGGAGTCTTCAGTAGAAGCAGTGATATGGAGCATTTTGTCTGGAAGTCCGGACAGGATAAATGTCCCCGAAGAATCCGTGAGGCTTAAAAACTCTAATTCTTCAATATAAATGACCGCAGGACTTTTAAGTGGATGATGCGTATTGCCAAGAACCTGTCCCTTGATTACCGCCGCAACAGAATGGGAGCAGTATACTGTACATACACTGATACATAGTACTAATAACCTGATATACTTACTCATGTGTAATGTAAACCTGGTTTCGGATCCCATCTTTTATATCCATCAGATTTACGGAAGAATCAATCAGTAATTTATGGACTCCTCCATTTAGCGAAGCGTACGCTTCAGCCTTAACCTCAATAGGATGATGCATTTTTCTCTCCAATACATCTCCAATATGATGTGCCAGCTCAAGGATCATATCTGGCTGCGTATTCATTTGACGCAACTGAAATGCAGTCAGATATTTAGCGGGAAGTTCTACCCAAGTGTGACCATTGATTTTATCTTTTATCTTGAACTCGACCGATCCCACTTTTTCCATAAGCATAATGTTCCAGCCAAATCTGTATCCCTGTTCATGCCATAGAACATTCCTGGGATAGAGGAGATATCGGAAAGGCAAAATCAACTGTATCAATATCAATAGACCTATCAGGCATCTCGTAGGATAATACATGTATGAAATTCTTTCACCGCCTGATTCAGTGCGTTCTCCTAAGAATTTACTCAAGATCCTTTGGTGAAACTCAGATGAGAAAAAGATCAGTATAAATCCGCTCATGAACAGAGGAAACATTCCAATGTTAAACAAGAATGCTGTCAGCAGATGAAAAATCAGAGCTACTCCGAAAGCAACCCATCGCGTATTTTTATAGAAAAGTAAAAAGGCAATACTGATATCAAAGAGCATACTTGCCCAGGAAGCTATGTATGCTATCTGACTGTATTTGAATATCTGACCAACGGGAAAAATATCCGATTTGGCCTCCAGCCATAGTCCTAAGGGCTGAGCATGTAGCAGCCAGTCAGATTTGATTTTGCCTATTCCTCCAAAGAAGTAAACCATTCCTACCTGAATTATCAGTGCAAACACCATCCAATATGGGATTGAGGATATGGGTCTGCTAATTTTCCATTTGACATCCAGGGCATAATAACCTGTCATTGGAAGAAAAATCATCATTATGCCAATCAGGCTAATCAAATAATAGTGGTTGAGATAGTTGGCTTTATCAATAAGCTCCAGATAGATGAACGTTGAAGTAAATACGATAATAGACAGACGGTAGAAAAGTCCACATGCTACCAAAATGGCCGATATAGCGGAGCACAGAAATAATCCATAAATAGCCGACTTGCCAGGATAATTAATCCACTCAAAACCATAATAATGGAAATGGAAACTTGGAAGTGTAAACTGCTCTTCAATCCATCCGTTCCACCAGAACCGTATCAGTGCAAATGCAGTCATGCTTCCGAAAATGATCCTGAAAAAATCCAGACTCGCAGAAGAAACAGGCCTCAGCAAATAGGAATGCGGGCGTGTATTTTGCAATCCAGCAGGACTAATCCCCGTCATTATCAGTATAGGTAAGTAATACCCCAACATTGGAGGTCATATCAACCTTTATAAGAACTAATAGCTTTTTAAGCTCATTATAGAGGTTTTCAATCAATGCCGGATTACTTTTGGCGCTTTCATACATGGAAACGCTCTGTCCCTGTGTTTTTGCTATAGTTAGATTGAATTGCCCTTCAGTTACTTCTGATAATTTTTGACCTCCTTCAAATTGAGAATTAAGCTCATTTAGTAAATCATCAATTCCCGGAGATGCAGGCATTCCGGATATATTTCCCTCAAATATGTTTTTCATTCCCTGAATAGATGCCTGTACTGACTCCCAGGAAGCGGCGCTGATTCTGTTTTCAATGGCTTCGGGCTGATGGATTCCACTGTTAAGCTTGCCAAGAGATCTACTCGTACGCTCATTTTTCAGTATTTCATTCTCTTTGACCAAAGCATTAATCAGCTTGCCGAATGAGCTGTTGATATCTCTGCCATCCGCCTTGACAAATGTTGAAGTATAATTTCCTTTGGCCGGATCCCAGCCGGAAGATATGATTGCGGCACGGTCAGCCAGCTGATTGCATAAAGCCTGCAAATAGGATAATCTCACCTTAGCACTATTCCCCGTAATGTAAGAACTGAGCACCTGCTGGTCAGAAGATGTTAAACTAAACAGAAGATATTCTATTGCGGAAAATCCCTTGACTTTAGCTCCGAAACTATCCAGAGTAGAACTCGATACCAAGGCAGATCTGCTTAATAGTGTTTCTATATCGTTGGAGGCTGGTAAAGATGATAAATCCGACGGGCGGGTATATCCGTAATCAATATCCGCAATAATTCCTGATGTAGCATTTTCCATTGGACCCAATTCCAGAAATTCAATCATTCTCCAGCTAAGCAGAGCAATCTTCCATTTCGATTTCAGGGATAGTAATCCGGCTAATGTGGGGTGACTTTGAAAGCTATCGCTTTCAGTTTGCAAGGATTTGGCAGAACTTTCAAAAGCCTTGGTTTCAGGGATTACAACATTGGTCGCAATACTGGAGAGAATACTCTTTCGATCCAGATTACTAAAGGAATCTGTAGTGGAAGTACTATCCTTTTTGCAGGACTGTGCTAACAGCACAAAAATCAATAAAGGGACGATCAGCCCTTGCATGCGGAAACAAAGAAGTTTCATGGGGCAAATTTCGTTATTTTTATTTAGAATAAATAAAAATAAGCTTAGCCGTTTCTATCCTGGTGTACTATAATTTCTTGTGTATCACCACCGAAGCTAATTTCGTTATCATTAAATTTTTTAACAATATTCGCATTTATCTCATATTGAACCTTCATAACGTCCGATCGCTGCACCCAAAACCAGATATCTAATGAAATTCCTTCATTCGTAAGTTCAGCCACCCCCACAGTGGGAGCGGGATCCGTATGTATATCTGCATTCTCCGATATGATTCCTTTTACAAGGGTACTCACTTTATCCAGATCTGATTTATAACCGATTGTAAATTTCAACTCGAGGCGCCTGAGATCTTCTGCGCTGTAGTTGATAATTTCTTTATTGGATAGATTTCCATTAGGGATAACAACCTTTTTATTGTCAGGGGTGGTCAGTATGGTGTAAAGGATTTGAATTTCTTTAACTGTTCCCTTATAGCCCTGAGCCAGGATAAAATCACCAACGCGGAAGGGTTTGAAAAACAGGATAAGCACTCCGCCGGCGAAATTGCTGAGCGATCCCTGAAGCGCCAGTCCTACGGCGAGTCCTGCTGCTCCTAATACGGTGATGAAGCTCGCAGTATTAACTCCAATGACAGTCAAGATACTGATAATGAGAAATAGCTGCAAAGCCACTTTGAGTACAGAACGTACAAAAGGAATGAGCGTAGCATCATAATCCCTTAACAGCATTAGCGATGTAATTCCTTTCAGGAGAAGCTTTATGGCAACTCGTCCAAAATAGAACATGAAAATGGCTATAATGAACCGAGGACCATAGTGCATGATCGTCCAGACTACATCATGGCGGAATTTTGCCCACTCTTCTACTATTTCGCTGCCTCGTGGTACAAATTGATAATTTATGAGCGTCATACTGCAAAAATAGATAATCAGATGCCATCCATTTAAACAGTATTTTTGCTTTTCAAAACAGAAGAGGTGCTATTCAACTCGCTGGCTTTCCTGATTTTCTTCCCTATAGTCACCGGACTGTTTTACTTACTGCCTCATTCCTGGAGATGGCTGCTTTTGCTTGGGGCGAGTATATACTTCTACATGTATTTTGTCCCGATTTACATTCTGATACTATTCGGGACAATCATTATTGATTACACTGCGGGGATTCTAATTGGTAAGTCCGAAGGTTTCCGTAGAAAATTTTATCTGCTGGCTTCACTGATCAGCAATCTGGGAATCCTGTTTGTTTTCAAGTATTTCAATTTTTTCATGGATGAGGCCGGCATATTATCCAAATATCATCTGGATATTTTGCTGCCTGTTGGACTATCATTCCATACGTTTCAGGCAATGAGCTATACTATTGAAGTATATAAGGGAAATCAGGCTTCCGAGAAGCACTTCGGCATTTATGCATTATATGTAATGTTTTATCCCCAACTCGTAGCAGGACCTATTGAGAGACCTCAAAACATTCTCTGGCAGTTCCGTAAGAAGATGAATTTCTCTCCGCAGCTCATGAGTTCCGGACTTCGACTAATGCTCTGGGGATTCTTCAAGAAAATTGTAATTGCGGATAGATTGTCCATATATGTTGATCAGGTTTATGATCATCCATCGGAATATGGAATGATCCCTATCCTTGTATCTAGTATTTTCTTTGCTTTTCAGATTTACTGTGATTTCTCCGGATACTCGGATATTGCTATTGGCGCCGCACGATGCATGGGATTTGAACTCATGGAGAATTTCAGAATGCCCTACTTCTCAAAATCCGTATCAGAGTTCTGGACACGATGGCATATATCACTTTCTACCTGGTTCCGCGATTATGTCTATATTCCTTTGGGCGGAAATAGGGTAGGGCACAGCAAATGGATATTCAATATCCTGCTGACATTCTTTCTCAGCGGATTCTGGCATGGCGCCAACTGGACATTCATCATCTGGGGTGTGCTCAATGGTCTCTATCTGCTTATAGAGAAGCAGTTTCAGAAGATTAATTTTAAAGTGCCTGCTTATTTCTCGGGACTTACAACCTTCACTCTCATCCTAATAAGCTGGGTATGTTTCCGTGCTAATAATCTCGGGGAGCTTAAAACACTATTAGTCAGTTTTTTAACCAGGGATAACCGTATATTCATTACTGCAGATAAAAAGGATGTGATACTCGGAATTGCGTCTATTACAGGGCTGCTAATGCTGGAGATTTTCCTGAGCCGGAAGCGTTTAGATCAGTGGATTATATCCAGGCCGCTATTCATTAGGTGGACCGTTTATACTTCCTTTCTGTGGACCATCATTGTATTCGGCGTTTATGCAGAGCGTCAATTTATCTATTTCGTATTTTGATGAAAGCAGGGCGCTATATTTTCCAGCTACTTCTGTTTTTAGGTATTCAGCTTACCATTGGGATAATAATCTATCTGATTATAGAGCATCATGTTTCGAGATACAGCTGGACAAACAAGAATTC
>JBBRLW010000178.1:0-5252 GCA_038231115.1 Bacteroidia bacterium | reverse complement strand
TCTCCCTTAAAGAAGGCGAGGAAGTATTCCGTGCCCAGGCGCAGAAGATCAGACAATATGGAGCAGCGGTCGTCATTATGGCTTTTGACGAGCAGGGACAGGCGGATAATTTCGAGCGCCGGACGGCCATCTGCCAGCGCGCTTATAATATATTGACGCAGGAAATCGGTTTTCCGCCTCAGGACATCATTTTCGACCCGAATATCCTGACTGTTGCTACGGGCATCGAAGAGCATAACAATTATGCAGTGGACTATATCCAGGCTACGCAGTGGATCAAAGAAAATCTTCCGCTGGCCAAAGTAAGCGGAGGCGTATCGAATGTATCGTTTTCCTTTCGGGGTAATGATCACGTTAGAGAAGCGATTCACTCCGCTTTTCTCCTGCACGCCATCCGCGCGGGCATGGATATGGGGATTGTGAATGCAGGTCAGCTGGCCTTGTATGAAGATATAGAGCCGGAGCTTCTCGGCAGGGTAGAGGATGTACTGCTCAATCGTAATCCGGAATCAACTGAGGAGCTGGTCAGCTATGCCGATAAGTTCAAAGGCACTGTAAGGCTGGAGGAAAAGGAAGATCTGTGGAGATCGTTTCCGGTGAAGGAGCGGCTTTCTCATGCGCTCGTCAAAGGCATTGTGGAGTTCATCGATGAAGACACAGAAGAAGCGCGTCAGCAGTATAGCCGTCCTCTGGAGGTGATAGAGGGCCCCTTGATGGATGCCATGAACATCGTTGGAGATCTGTTTGGTGCCGGAAAAATGTTTCTGCCTCAGGTAGTAAAATCTGCCAGAGTAATGAAAAAAGCCGTAGCCTATCTCACTCCTTACATAGAGGAAGAAAAGTCCAGATCAGAGGCGAAAGGTCCTGCGGGGAAAATCCTGATGGCTACCGTCAAGGGAGATGTGCATGACATCGGAAAGAACATTGTAGGCGTAGTACTGGGCTGCAATAATTATCAGATAATTGATCTGGGTGTGATGGTTTCCGCACAGGAAATTATCAGGCAGGCTATTGAGCATAAAGTAGATATCATTGGACTTTCCGGACTTATTACCCCATCTCTTGATGAGATGGTACATGTAGCCAAGGAAATGAAGCGGCTTCAGCTGACGGTTCCTCTCCTGATCGGCGGCGCTACTACTTCCAAAACCCATACAGCGGTGAAGATTGCCCAGAATTATGATTCTCCGGTAGTACATGTGCTCGATGCTTCGCGCTCCGTTCCCGTGGTTCAGCAACTGATAAGTGCGGAGCACCGTCCGGCTTTTGCGCGGAATATCGAGGAAGAGTATGCGCTCATCCGTGAGAATCATGCGAAGAAAACGGCGACCAAAGCGTCATTATCACTGGAGGAAGCACGTGCCAATCGCTTTAAATACGAGGAATCAGATTATATCCCGCTGAAGCCTCTCAAGCTCGGCATTACCCGCTTTGAAAGTTATCCTCTGGAAGATCTCCGGAAATATATTGACTGGACGCCGTTTTTCCAGACATGGGAATTACACGGAAAGTATCCGGCGATATTTGACGATAAGCTGGTCGGCGAGGAAGCCCGGAAGCTATACGAGGAAGCCAATCAGCTGCTGGACAAAATTATTGACGAGAAATTACTCAGTGCCAATGGAGTAGTCGGCATATTTCCGGCTGCCTCCACAGCAGATGATAATGTGATTATATATAAAGAGGAACAGAGTAGGGAAGAAATGACACGTTTCCACATGCTGCGCCAGCAGGGAATCAAGGCACAGGGAATAGTCAATCTTTCTCTGGCAGATTACATAGCACCGGAAGGATTAGCCTATCAGGACTATATGGGCGGATTTGCAGTAACGGCAGGTCTGGGTGCGGATGCACTTTCCAGGAAATATCAGGAGGAACATGATGATTATAACTCTATATTAGTCAAGGCATTGGCTGACAGATTAGCCGAAGCCTTCGCCGAGCGGATGCATGAGATTGTACGGAGGGAGCTCTGGGGATACGCATCTGATGAGCAGCTGACTGATGAGGATTTGATCCGTGAAAGATATACCGGCATACGTCCGGCGCCAGGCTATCCGGCTTGCCCCGAGCACAGCGAGAAGCGTATCCTGTTTAATTTGCTTGATGCCGAAGCAAATACAGGTATCCACCTGACGGAAAGCTACGCTATGCATCCTGCGGCTTCTGTTAGCGGATTTTACATAGCACATCCCCGAAGCAAATACTTTCCGATTGGTAAAATGGCTAAGGATCAGGTAGAAGATTATGCTCTGCGTAAGGGAATCAGTATAGAGGATGCCGAGCGTCTGCTGGGATCGGTGCTGGCCTACTAATCATTTTAGGACATAATCTTACATTGTAAGGCGGATGCCCTTTCTGCTTCACGGAGCTTATTCAGCCGTTCTATCTTCGTATTGCCTCATGGATTTCTTCCTGAGGTAGCTATCAAATGAAGATATGAAAGAGTTTGTCATTTTCACCGGAATTATTTCCCTCTTCCTGCTCGGACAGGGATTATTGCTCATCATCATGAACGACCGCAAAAAATATAGGGAAAAGCGCGCCTTCAGTATGGTTCAGCTTATCTCCACGATTACACAGACGGAGCTTAGCGTCATGAATATCCTCGGGGTATTATTTACCTCCGTAGGAGGGATGCTCCTGCTTCAAATTGCAATGAAGGCCGGTACTGAAACGGCTACGATGGCTCTAAAGTAATCGATTTTATTCAGGTCTAACTTTGACGGACTAAATTTTTGGATAACTTTGCCTGATTATGAGCAAATTGCTGATATATCTCAGGCACTTGTCCATTGCAATTGCTTTGCTCCCAGCACTTGCGTACGCTTCCTCCGATAGCACGGGACATTCCAAAGCCCTGTCCACCCCCGATCCGGTGGAGTTCATGGCCGGAAACAAACGCTTCGGATTGCAATATCTCTACGATACGCATTTTCCCAACTCCGAAAAATTTGGCTTTTTCTCGCTCACCAGCTTTGCCAGCAATTATCATAATGATTTGAATCAGCTGGATTTCAGATCAAATGCGCAGGTGGACTATGAGATTTTCGATGGTATTGGATCGATTTAGGCTCATCCGTGAGCGCTTCAAGCGGATTCGTGCCCCTCATCGGAATAGAATACAGTCATATTACGGATAATCTGCTCATCCTCCTGACTCCGAACATAAACATCTCCCGCACGTACGATATTGAAGGCCTTGCGGTGGTTGAGTTCACGCCGGTAATTACCCGCAAATTCCACCTGTATTCCCGCATTCAGGGACTATATGACTATAATACGCACAATGGCAGCCATGAGCGGAGCTATTTCTACGCGCGCCTCGGATTGGGATATAAGCATTATCAGTTCGGACTGGCTTCCAACACTGATTATTACGATGCAGACAAGGAGCTGATCCAGAATTACGGCATCTTTGTACGGGCAAACTTCAACTGATATTACGATGAATAAAAACCGATTAGAGGCCTTCAGTGATGGCGTGCTTGCTATTATCATCACGATCATGGTACTGGAGTTTAAAATTCCGCATGGTCATAGCTTCCAGGCACTCGAACCGCTGATCAGCGTGTTTATCAGCTATTTTATGAGCTTCGTGTTTGTGGCCATCTACTGGGCTAATCACCATCATCTGTTACAGGGACTAAAAAAGGTTACTTCCGGAATCATCTGGGCCAATATGGCGCTTTTATTCTGGCTTTCACTCATCCCATTTGCCACCGGATGGATGGGGGAAAATCATTTCGAGGCCAATACCATGGCGCTCTATGGCGCAATCATTATGCTGAGCGGGGTATCATTTTCTATCCTGCAAAATCAGGTCGTCAGGAACATTCCGGATAATGAGAAGCTCAAAGCTGGATTTGACAGAATGAAGCGCAAGGGACTGTTTTCTTCCATTGCCTATCCCATAGGAATTATATGTGCCTACATTCATCCCCTGATCCCGACCCTCATTTTTCTGGGAATATCCGGCTTATGGCTCATTCCGGATAAGAACATCGAGGCGGCCTTCCAGAATCAGGACTTTAGAGAGGATATAGAGTCTTAGGCTCAGCTTTTAAAAAACTGAATCGTTCTTTTGATGGCAATAGCCATATCCTGAGGCAGATCTTCCTCAGCCGGCCAGGGATGCCTGACGCCGAAGGTATGGTCGCCGCCCGGGATTATTTCCAGCTTGATGGCTGGATTCCACTGCTTCATCTCAATGGCATTTGTTAACGGAATTTCATCATCTGATCCATGGACGGCCATAAAAGGCTTCTTCAAATGCCTGACAGTCCTGGCTACATCCAGCTCCGATCTGTTCTGATCATAATCAGCGTATAAGCTGTAGTTGAGGGGCATAAGCTGTCCCGTGCGTTTATTAGGACTGTATCTGACTCCTTTTGCCTTCCAGTCAGCCGCAATCTCCGGAGTCCATCCGCGTGCCAGATCATTCACCGCAGCCCAGGTTACGAGAGCCGCAATCCGATCATCGCGTCCCGCCTGAATGATGCTTATGGCACCTCCGCGGCTATGTCCCACCAGATAAAGCTTTTGCAGATCGATTTCCTTCGGCGGTATGATCTTGCCTGCACAGATGGCATCAATGACCATGTCCAGATCGCTTAGCTCCTGTGAATAGGTGTTATTGCCGAAGGCTTCGAGATCTACAAAGTCCTCAGGTGACTCAAAGGATGTCCCATTATGGGAGTAATTGAATCTGACAAAGACGAATCCGGTCTGGGCGAACTCCGCAGCCACCTGATTGTATGCGCCCCAGTTCTTGAATCCTTTGAATCCATGTGAGAATATAATGACCGGCTTCGGCTTTTGATTTTCATTATAGAGGATATCAACTCCGAAAGTTTTCCCGGAAGAGCTTTCCAGAGCCAGGTTATTTAATTCTTGCATTGCCCTATTGAATGGTTTGACTGATTTATTGGAAACAAATTGATTTGTGCGTACAGAAAATAATTCAGGCGTGAACCTAATTGCAAATCAATAAGTTAATAATTTAAACTAATTGATATCTTTGAAAGGTTTAAGCCATAAACCGAACAGTATATTCAGCGGAAATTTTTTTAAGTGTGGGTGTTTTTCTCCGCTGAATTAGGTAAGTCCTGGCTTTGTGTCAGGACTTACTGCTTGATAGCCCTGTCCTCTTTGGCTGCAATAGCCGGATCAGCTACTTCTTCTTTGACAAATTTTTCTCCGGTGAAGGGACCGCGTCTCCATTTCTCAATCAGCTCGGACAGATCCTGAGG
>JBBRLW010000177.1:0-5255 GCA_038231115.1 Bacteroidia bacterium | reverse complement strand
TATTGGTCAACTCGGTGCTGATTCCTATGGAAAAAGCCATCAACGGAGCGCCCGGAATGAAGTACATGACTTCCGATGCCACCAGTGCCGGAGAGGCTACGATTCAGGTCGTATTTGATCTGGGCACGGACCCGAATCAGGCGGTCGTGAACGTCAAAAACCGGATCGAGCAGGTGACCAACAGGCTGCCTGTGCTTGTCCAGCGGGAGGGGCTTATCGTGAGCTATACCTCGCCTAATATGTTGATGTACGTCAACCTGTACAGCAAGGATCCCAAAAGCGATGAAAAATTCCTGTACAACTTTGCAGGCGTTAACATTATCCCCGAGCTCAGCCGTTTGACCGGTGTAGGGAGTGCGAAGATTCTCGGAAGCCGCCAGTACGCCATGCGGATCTGGCTGAAGCCTGATAAAATGCGCGCCCACAATGTATCCACCGATGAGGTAATGGAGGCGCTGGCACAGCAGAGCGTCATCGGATCGCCTGGGCGGATTGGTCAGGCCACCGGAATACGCTCACAGTCCCTGGAGTATGTACTGACCTACTCGGGACGCTACAACACGCCGGAGCAGTACCAGAATGTGATTGTCCGCGCGAATGCAGAAGGCGAAATTCTTCATTTAAAGGACATAGCCAATGTAGAGCTCGGTAGTGAGTTCTACGATATCTACTCCAATATGGACGGCCACCCCTCGGCGGCACTGACCCTCAAGCAGACCTATGGAAGCAATGCCAGCGAGGTCATCGAGCAGGTGAAAGCCAAGCTCGAGGAAATCAAAGCCAGTTCCTTCCCGCCCGGCATGGAGTACGAAATCAGCTATGATGTATCGCACTTCCTGGATGCCTCCATTGAAAAAGTAATCCATACCCTGATTGAGGCCTTTATCCTCGTAGCAATCGTCGTCTTTCTATTTCTCGGAGACTGGCGCTCTACACTTATCCCGACGCTGGCCGTTCCGGTATCCCTTATAGGAGCCTTTATGTTCATGCAGCTTCTCGGGCTGACGATCAACCTGATCACGCTGTTTGCCCTGGTATTAGCCATCGGAATTGTAGTAGATGATGCAATTGTGGTCGTGGAAGCAGTCCATGCCAAGATGGCCGAGGAACATCTCTCACCTTTCAAAGCGGTGAAAAAAGTATTGCAGGAAATCAGCGGCGCTATCATCGCCATTACACTCCTGATGACGGCGGTATTTGTTCCGGTAGCGTTTATGTCCGGACCCGTCGGGATATTTTACCGGCAATTCTCCATTACCATGGCGACATCGATTGTGATCTCGGCTTTTGTAGCCCTGACGCTTACTCCAGTGCTCTGCGCCATGATCCTGAAAAATACACACGGACAGCCCAAGCCGAAATCTCCCATCAACTGGCTCTTAGACCGTTTCAACAACGGATTTGATAAAGTCACCGGAAAATATGTCAAGCTGCTCACTCTGATTGTTGACCGCCGGCTCGTGACCTTTGGAGTGCTGATCCTGTTCTGCGTCGGCGTATGGGTCACTTCCAATACTCTGCCCTCCGGATTTATTCCGAATGAAGATCAGGGAATGATCTACGCCATCCTCCAGACGCCTCCCGGATCCACGCTGGAGCGTACCAATAACATAGCCCGTGATCTGCAGGCCATCTGTAAAAAAGTGGAAGGCATACAGTCCGTATCCTCGCTGGCAGGCTATGAGGTACTGACGGAAGGTCGTGGATCCAATGCCGGAACCTGCCTGATCAATCTCAAGGACTGGGCAGACAGGAAGCACAATGCCGTGGAAATAATCGAGGAGCTGGAAGAAAAATCCAAAGCCATTCCGGGCGCTACAATCGAGTTTTTCCAGCCCCCTGCCGTCCCGGGATACGGAGCCGCCGGTGGATTTTCTCTTCGACTCCTCGATAAAACCAACACGGGCAACTATAAGGACTTTGAAAAGGTCAACGATGATTTCATGGCCGCTTTGCACAAGCGCAAAGAGCTCAGCGGACTGTTCACCTTCTTTGCCGCCAACTATCCGCAGTATGATCTCGAGATTGATAACGAAGCCGCCATGCAGAAAGGCGTGACCATCGGCAAGGCTATGGATAACCTCTCTATCCTTATAGGAAGTACCTATGAGCTGGGATTTATCCGCTTCGGAAATTTTTTCAAAGTATATGTCCAGGCCGGACCCGAGTATCGGCAGCTTCCCGAGGATGTCCTCAATCTCTATGTTAAAAATGACCGGAATGAGATGGTACCCTACTCCGCCTTTATGAAGATAACGAAATCACAGGGGCTGAACGAGATTACCCGATATAATATGTACACCTCCTCAGCTATTAACGGAGCACCTGCATCCGGATTCAGCAGCGGAGAAGCCATCAAGGCCATCCAGGAGGTGGCACAGAAAACCCTTCCGCGCGGATATGGCATTGACTGGGTTGGCCTCTCCAAGGACGAGGCCAATCGTGGAAACGAGGCGCTGTATATCTTCCTTGTGGTATTGGCTTTCCTGTATCTGGTGCTGGCCGCACAGTATGAGAGCTTCATCCTGCCCTTTGCCGTGATTCTTTCCCTGCCCGTCGGGGTATTCGGATCATTCCTGCTGCTGAAACTCATGGGACTTTCCAATGATATTTATGCGCAGGTAGGTCTGGTGATGCTATTGGGACTACTCGGGAAAAACGCTGTCCTGATTGTGGAGTTCGCCGTGCAGAAGAATCAGCAGGGCGCTACCATCCTTGAGGCGGCTATTGAGGGCGCTAAAGTCAGATTCAGACCTATCCTGATGACCTCCTTTGCTTTCATCGCCGGACTGATCCCGCTGCTCTTTGCCAGCGGCCCGGGCGCCCTCGGCAACCGAACCATCGGAGCCTCCTCCGCCGGAGGTATGTTAGTCGGAACTTTATTCGGTGTGATAATTATTCCCGGACTATACTACATCTTCGGAACGCTCGCCGATGGACGCAAGCTCGTCCGTGATGAGGATCATTCTTCCCTGACAGAAGACCTGACCCACACCAAAAAACAGAAGAAGAAAAGACGTCTCCTTTTCCTGAAAGCAGAAAACAATGAAGGAAGCGTCAATTAACAAACATTTATCAGGAATGCCTAAAAATACGATCTATAAATCATTAGCTATACTATGCCTTGCGCTAATCCTTGACTCATGCGGGGTGCCGAAGGTAGCGCAGCGCAAGGAAAACACCTCTGTTCCATCGGGATACAATGGCGGCTCAAAAGATACGCTCAACTCTGGGAAGCTGAAATGGCGGGAGTTCTTTGGTGATCCATATCTGAGCGCGCTGATTGATAGCGCCCTGAAAAATAATCAGGAGCTGAATATCACCCTGCAGGAAATCAGTGTAGCCCGCAATGAGATCCGGATCAGAAAGGGTGAGTACCTTCCTTTTGTAGGACTCAGAGGCGGCGCCGGATTCGAAAAAGTAGGCCGATATACGAATATCGGTACGCTGGAAGCCAATACGCCCATCATCAATGGAAAGGAGACGCCTGATCCCCTCCCTGACTATCAACTGACAGCGTATGCCAGCTGGGAAATAGATATCTGGCACAAGCTCCGCAATGCACGGAAATCTGCCGTAGCGCGCTATCTCTCCACGGTTGAGGGGAAAAACTTTATGATCACCAATCTGATCTCCGAAGTAGCCCGATCCTACTACGAGCTTCTGGCGCTTGACAATCAATTGGATATCGTCAATAGTAACATAAAAATTCAGGGTGATGCCCTGGACATTGTAAAGCTACAAAAGGAATCCGCTCGTGTGACTGAACTTGCTGTCCGGCGATTTGAAGCGCAGGTGCTTCATACCAAAAGTCTGCAATACAATATACAGCAGCGGATTATAGTAACAGAGAACCGGATCAATTTCCTACTGGGACGCTTTCCCGCGCCTGTCCCCCGTAATGATCAGGCTTTCAACGATCTGACGCCTAAAGTGGTACGGGCTGGACTCCCATCGCAGCTATTGGCCAACCGTCCCGATATCCGCCAGGCGGAGCAGGACCTCGCAGCAGCGAAGCTCGATGTCAAGGTAGCCCGTGCCCGATTCTATCCTTCTCTGGGAATATCCGCCGTAATTGGATATCAGGCCTTCAACCCAAGCTATCTTGTGAAGCTTCCGCAGTCTCTGTTATACTCCATGCTCGGAGATATAACCGGCCCGCTTATTAACAGAAATGCCATCAAAGGACTTTATTATGGCGCCAACGCGCGGCAGCTGCAATCTGTATTTAATTACGAGCGTACCATTCTGAATGCTTATATTCAGGTAGCCAATCAGCTATCAAATATCAGTAATCTGGAAAAGGAATATAACCTGCAATCTCAGCAGGTAGATGCCCTAATGCTCTCTACCAGTATTTCAACCGACCTATTCAGATCCGCCCGCGCGGACTATATGGAAGTTCTGCTCACTCAGCGCGATGCCCTCGAAGCCCGCTTCGACCTGGTAGAGACCAAGATCCAGCGGCTGAATGCCGTCGTCAATATGTATCAGGCCTTAGGCGGTGGCGGAAATTAGAAAGCTCACCCATCCCTGAAACACCGTTAATGAACTGGTGCGAAAATTTCCTATTACTTTTCCCGAATTACCCGGAAATGAAACCTGATCTGATGAGAATTGCTACTGCTTGAGATGCTTGCTCCGCATACCAGCAAATCCTGAAAGCGATCTGTATTGCTGACATATAACAATCCTGAAACAGGGTAATAGAGCGATGTCCCGTTGCCTGATGGCTCCTCGAAGCGTAGATAGATTGTTTTTCCGCTGCTATCCGCCGGAGAAAGTGATGTCTTAAGATTATAAGTGCCGGGTGCCGGATTTCCTTTCCCCTTGAAAGAGAACTTCATCCGGACATTATTCGCATCATTGTATTCACATTTGAAGCTGTCGCCTTTGGTGTTTGGCGAAAAAGCAGAAGTGGATAGTCCTTTGATCAAAGCATCGTCTATATACAGCGTGTACTGAGGGAGATCACAGGGTAAAGGGGTGCTATTTGATAACTTTTTGCAAGCCATCATGCTTGCCAGGCCAATCAGAAGCAGAATAGTATGTTTTAGATAGCTCCTTTTCCTCATACCGGACTTGTTTTGTTTTTACCTCCTTACGACGTGCAAAAGGCACTGACCGTTAGCGTCCTTAATTCTTCATCGTATCGGCATCGAACTGCCTGACGTCTTCCTGATACTTGCGGTCAATCTCCTCCGGAGATTCATTGGCACCCGAACCGGACTCCATTTGCTCTGTACGGCAGTTCG
>JBBRLW010000176.1:0-5272 GCA_038231115.1 Bacteroidia bacterium | reverse complement strand
CCGTGAGCTGCGCCGTATTTCTACTCCAGGGCTTCGGAAATACTCCGGCTCTAAAGAATTGCCACGTGTCCTCAACGGTCTTGGTATTGCGATCATTTCAACTTCCCATGGTATCATGACGGAAAAAGAAGCGCGCAATCAGAATGTTGGTGGAGAAATCCTCTGTTTTGTATCATAATTTAAAAGCACAGCAATGTCTCGTATAGGAAAATTACCCATTACTATTCCATCAGGTGTTACACTTGATGTAGCCGCCAATAATGTTGTGACTGTGAAAGGCCCCAAGGGTTCCCTGACACAAAAGATTGATCCGGAAATGACGCTAAAGATCGAGGACGGTACGTTCACGGTAGAGCGCCCAACGGAGCAGAAACGCCATAAAGCACTTCACGGATTATCCCGTTCCTTGGTCAATAATATGATTACAGGTGTAAACGAAGGCTATACCATCAGGCAGGAGCTTGTAGGGGTCGGTTATAAAGCCGTCGCTACGGGGCAGCTGCTCGATTTATCGATCGGATATTCACACGAAATCCTGATTGAGCTTCCTACTGAAATTGCAGTAACTACACTGACTGAAAAAGGGAAGAATCCATTAATTATCCTCAACGGGATAGACAAGCAGCTCATCGGACAGGTAGCAGCCAAAATCCGCTCCATGCGTAAGCCAGAGCCTTACAAAGGAAAAGGTATCAAGTTCGAGGGTGAAGTATTAAGAAGAAAAGCAGGTAAAACAGCAGGTAAATAAGTTATGAGCCGCATTTTAAAGACTAAAAATGACCGATATACACGTATCAAGCGTGGTATCCGCAAGAAGATTTCAGGTACTGCCGAGCGTCCGCGCCTCACTGTTTACCGCTCCAATAAAGAAATCTATGCCCAGCTCATCAATGATGATGCGGGAGTAACCGTAGCATCTGCATCCACTATTATGGCGGATCATAAGGGGATCGAAGGATCACCGATTGAAAAAGCAGGGGCTATCGGAAAAGCTTTAGCTGAAAAAGCGAAGGCAGCCAATGTAACGCATGTCGTATTTGACCGTAACGGTTATCTGTATCATGGAAGAGTAAAAGCCCTCGCCGAAGGCGCAAGAGAAGGCGGACTTAATTTCTAAGCTGATTGATTCATGGATAAGACTATTCAAAAAGTAAGAGCAATGGATAGCGAAGTGACCGAAAAGGTCGTCGCTATCAACCGCGTAGCCAAAGTTACCAAAGGGGGACGTACTTTCAGCTTTTCTGCCGTAGTGGTAGTTGGAGATGGAAAGGGTGTTGTCGGACATGGACTTGGAAAAGCGCGTGAGGTTACAGAATCTATCACCAAAGGAGTTAACGATGCCAAGAAAGGTCTGGTTAAAGTTCCAATTATTAACGGTACGGTTCCTCATGAGCATGAAGCTTCCTTTTGTGGAGCGACTGTGTTCCTGAAGCCTGCGGCTCCTGGAACTGGCGTAATTGCCGGTGGTGCGATGCGTGCGGTGCTTGAATCAGCCGGTATTACCGATGTACTTGCAAAGTCAAAGGGATCATCAAACTCACACAATGTAGTGAAGGCGACGATCAAGGCACTGACAGAAATGCGCGATGCCCATACGATTGCCCGCCTGAGAGGCGTTCCATTAAAAACAGTATTTCACGGATAAGCTATCCTCCAATCATATATAACATGGCCAGAATCAGACTTACCCAGGTAAAAAGTACCATTGACCGTTCAGAGCGCCAGAAGCGTACTGTACAGGCGCTTGGTCTCCGCAAGCTGAACCATACGGTTGAGCATGAGGGTTCTCCTGCCATCCTGGGGATGGTGGAGAAAGTAAAACATTTAATCAAAATAGAAAATTTATAATCCCATGAATCTCTCTAATCTAAGACCCGCACAAGGGTCAATTAAGAAAGCAAAGCGCGTTGGGCGCGGTCAGGGATCAACACGTGGCGGAACTTCCACGCGTGGACACAAGGGTGCAGGATCCAGATCCGGTACCAGTGTGAAGATCGGATTTGAAGGAGGCCAGATGCCGCTTCAGCGCCGTATCCCGAAATATGGCTTTAAAAACTTCAATAGAGTTGAATATGCACCAGTTAATCTGAGTGACCTTCAGCGCATGTTTGAAAAGCATGGAATCACTACCTTTGAGGCGGATTCATTTTACAAGCTCGGTGTTGCCGCGAAAACGGATCGCATCAAGATCCTTGGAAGAGGTACACTCACTGCGGCGCTTACTATTAAAGCGCACGGATTTTCAGAGACTGCAAAGCAGGCAATTACTGCCAGCGGAGGCAGCATAGAAACAGTAGGAGTTCGCGCTTCTGCTCAGGAAACCATATAATAATCAATTATCAGAATGAAGGATCTGATTCAGACGATACGAAACATTTGGAAAATTGACGAGCTTAGAACAAGGATCATTACGACCCTTGTTCTCGTCATTGTTTACCGTGCAGGCTCATACGTTGTATTACCTGGAGTTGACCCTGATGCTATTGCAGCGCATCAGAGTCAGGGCAAAGAGGGTATCCTCGGGCTGATCAATATGTTTGCAGGTGGCGCTTTTGCCCGTGCATCCATATTCTCGCTTGGGATTATGCCTTATATCTCTGCTTCCATTGTAGTGCAGCTCCTGGGAATTGCCGTTCCTTATTTCCAAAAGCTTCAGAAGGAAGGTGAGTCAGGCCGTCAAAAGCTGAATCAGGTTACCCGAATTCTGACGATTGTCATAACCGGCTTTCAGGCCGTAGGATTCCTCATCAATTTACGTAATACCAATCCGGAGGCTATTGTAGCTCTATCCGGATCGGGTGTGATGAATATGTTCATGTTCATGTTTACCAACGTCGTGATACTGACCACCGGAACCATGTTTGTAATGTGGCTGGGAGAGAAGATCACGGACAAGGGTATCGGAAACGGTATATCGATCCTCATTATGATCGGAATCATTGCACGTTTGCCTGGGTCTATCCTTGCGGAGTTTGATCTCCGTATGGCAGAGACAGGTGGTGGATTGGTTATCTTCCTGGTTGAGCTTGCTGCTTTGCTGGGAACAGTCATCGCTGTAGTGGCTCTGGTACAGGCTACCCGCAAGATTCCGGTACAGTATGCAAAACGTGTTGTTGGAAACCGTCAGTTCGGTGGGGTACGTCAGTTCCTGCCTTTAAAGGTCAACTCTGCGGGTGTTATGCCGATCATCTTTGCTCAGGCATTAATGTTTATTCCGGCTACCGTTGCACAGTTTTTCCCGAATTCACCTGCCTGGCAGGGAATTGCAGGTCAGCTGAATGACCATACTAATCTCGGATATAATCTTTTGTTTGCTCTGCTTATTATATTGTTCACTTACTTCTACACGGCGGTAACTGTGAACTCACGTCAGATTGCAGATGAGCTGAAGAGAAATAACGGATTTATCCCGGGTGTTAAGCCTGGTGATCCGACTGCGGAGTTTATTGATACGGTCATCAGCCGTATTACACTTCCGGGAGCTATCTTCCTTGCCTTTGTGGCTATTTTCCCTAGTATCGCCTCTGCGATGGGAGGGAACTCACAGTTTGCTCTATTTTACGGAGGAACATCATTACTGATCCTCGTCGGGGTAGTGTTGGATACGCTTCAGCAGGTAGAGAGCTATCTGTTGATGAAACACTACGACGGGCTCACCAAGACCGGACGCATTAAGGGGCGTAACCCGCTTCCTACGGCAACCGGCGCACAAATATAAATTTTGGCAGTTCAAAATATTAACCGTAATTTTGCAGGCCTGATTATTAATTGATGGCCAAGCAATCAACCATAGAGCAGGACGGCGTTATCTCAGAGGCGCTACCGAATGCAATGTTTCGGGTAAGGCTGGAAAACGGGCATGAAATCATAGCTCATATTTCAGGTAAGATGAGAATGCACTATATCCGGATTTTGCCGGGGGACAGGGTTAAGATAGAAATGTCTCCCTATGACCTCACCAAAGGACGGATCAGTTACAGATATAAATAAAATGAAAGTTAAAGTATCAGTTAAGAAGCGTAGTGCTGATTGCATTATTGTCCGCCGTAAGGGACGGATATACGTTATCAACAAAAAGAATCCCAGATTTAAACAAAGACAAGGGTAATGGCACGTATTGCAGGTATAGATTTACCGAAGGATAAGCGGGGCGAAATAGGCCTGACTTATATTTTCGGCATTGGTCGTTCTACGGCGCGCAACATTCTGGAGCGTGCAGGGATTGATTATGACACAAAAGTCAATGAGTGGAATGATGATCAGCTTTCTGAAATCAGAAGACTGATCTCGGAAAGTCATAAAACAGAGGGTGAGCTTCGTTCCGAGGTTCAGCTGTCTGTAAAGCGCCTCATGGATATTGGCTGTCTGAGAGGTGTACGTCACAGAAAGGGTCTTCCGGTTCGTGGTCAGCGTACACGTACGAATGCACGTACCCGTAAAGGCCGTAAGAAAACTGTTGCGAACAAGAAAAAAGCTACCAAGTAAGCAGCTATAATTACTATTTGATTTATCATGGCTAAAAAAGGAACCAGGGCAGTAGTACGTAAGAAGAAGGTCATCATTGAACCTACCGGTAAGGTGTACGTACAGGCTACTTTCAATAATATCATTATTTCGATCACCAATAATGCCGGACAGGTAATTTCCTGGTCATCTGCGGGTAAGCAGGGCTTTAAAGGATCGAAGAAAAATACTCCGTATGCGGCTCAGATGGCTGCCTCGGATTGTGGGAAGATCGCTTTTGATTTGGGGATGCGTAAAGCAGATGTGTACGTTAAAGGCCCAGGTGCCGGACGTGAATCTGCCGTAAGAACGCTGAACAATTTAGGGATAGAGATTCAGTCAATTTTTGACATCACTCCGATTCCTCACAACGGATGTCGTCCACCAAAAAAGAGAAGAGTCTAATCCATCTACCACATCCAATTTCAAGAATTTAAGCAATGGCAAGATATTTAGGACCTACCACAAAGATTGCAAGGAAGTTCAAAGACCCGATCTTTGGCCCTGACCGTGGTGTTGACAGAAGACCTTATCCTCCCGGGCAGCATGGAGTTTCTACGCGCCGGAAGAAGGTTTCAGAGTATGCAACTCAGCTGGCTGAGAAGCAGAAGGCAAAGTACACGTATGGATTGCTCGAGCGTCAGTTTGAGAATCTTTTTCATAAGGCAGCCCGCAGGAAAGGGATTACAGGGGAAAACCTGTTCCGTTTTCTTGAGGCGCGTCTGGATAATACCGTTTTCCGTTTGGGTATATCTCCTACGAGAGCCGG
>JBBRLW010000175.1:0-5306 GCA_038231115.1 Bacteroidia bacterium | reverse complement strand
TGGCGGATAAAGTAGCCGAGTTCGGGGGAAGCTGGAAGTTCATTATCATTTTTGTCACCATTCTGGTCGTGTGGATGATTATCAATAGTCTGGTTTTCCTCTATAAGCCTTTTGATCCCTATCCTTTTATATTGCTGAATCTGGTGCTTTCCACTATTGCAGCCTTACAGGCTCCGGTGATCATGATGTCTCAGAACAGATCAGAAGATAAAGACCGTGAGCGCGCCAAAGAGGATTTTTATACGAACATGAAAGCCGAAATAGAGCTATGCAGCATGCACCGCAAGCTGGATCTGCTCCTGCAGGAGCTCCATTACCTCAAAGAAGATGGCATCACGGGCACGGGTGGAGATGCGAGCCATTCCCCTGCGCCGAAGGCTGCGAACCCGGCTCCTACGGATCTGTAAGCTACATACTCCCCTTCTATCGTATAGCTCCGGAGTAGGCTACGGTCAGAATCTCAAGCAGGATTTCCCTCCGGATATGCACCAAGTCAACTGTTGTCCAGCCCTGCGCTCCCCATTTGTTGGGAACGGGATAGATAGATACGGAATCCAGAGATATAAGCTCCGACTGCTGATCGGGACTAAGACGGATATTGGCCGTCGTATTTTCCGGAATCATAGTCGCGAATATGCGTTTGGGCGTCCGGAAGGCGATGCGATCAAAATGTATGGCCTCCGTAGTATTCGGAAAGGAAAGCGCAAGCTCCCGGAAGGAATCGAATGTAGTCATGATTTAAGGCTTACAGGGAAATGATTAAGGTCTTACCTGACTCCGTATTTTGTTAAGAGCCAGACCATCCCTGCTACCGTAGCAGCGCCCATCTCCAGCTCACGGCGATTGACCGATTCGAAAACGTCGGTCTCGGCATGGTGGACATCAAAGTAGCGCTGAGAGTCGGGCATAAGCTCCATTAGTACAGTCCCCAGCGCTTTTAGTCCGCTTATATCTGCTCCCCCATCGCCGGATTCTATCCTGTCCGCAAAATAAGGATGGAAGAGCGGCGCATAAGCACTGAACTGTGCCATGCCGTGTCCATTAGGCTCTACATTGATTCCACGCGGTGTAAATCCGCCGGCATCGGTTTCAATGGCGGCGATATGCTTTTTACCGGAGCTTTGCTCCGCTTTTGCAGCCTCCGTATAGGCTGTGCCTCCCCGGAGACCGTTTTCTTCGTTCATGAACAGGACTATTCTGATAGTACGCTCCGGATGTATATTCAGCCGCCGGAATGCAGCAAGCACTTCCATGGACTGTACTACGCCCGCGCCATCATCGTGTGCGCCGGTACCGGTCTCCCAGGAATCAAGATGTCCGCCTACGGTAATGATCTCATCGGGATAAGTGCTACCACGCAGCTCTCCGATAACGTTGTAGCTCTTCACATCCGGAAGCTTCTCGCACTCCAGCGCCAGGCTGATCTCCGTATTGGGATCTGTCTTTAAAGTCTGTGATAATACCTCGGCATCCGCAGTGGAAACAGCTACGGCAGGGATCTTTGTGATAGTATCCACATAACGCATGGCTCCCGTATGCGGATGATTGTTAATTCCTACGCTCATTGAACGGACTATTACTCCAATAGCGCCGACTTTGGCTGCCTCTATCGCCCCGCGTCCCCGCTGATTCACGGCATCGCCATAGGCTTCAAAGGTATTAATGAACTCCGGATTCATGGCTCTGTTAAAAAAGACAATTTTCCCGCTGACTTTTCCTTTGACCAGCGCGGCCAGCTCTTCAAATGTTTTGACCTCGATCACACCCGCGCGGATGGCCTTGCCCTTCGTACCGATGCTGCCTCCCAGGGCTGTAATACGGAGATCCCGTTTTTTGGCACTACGGGAAATCATGATACATTTCTCGGATCCTTTTGGGCCGCGAACCCAGTGCGGAACCATACATTCCTGCAAATAGACACGATCGGGCTTTAACGACTCCATGACCTGCTTTCCCCAGGCTACGGCCTGCTCCGCCTGGGTAGATCCCGACACGCGTCCGCCAATCTGATTGCATAGCGTATCGAGCCATCCGTAGCAGCGTCCATGCCGCAGTATATCGGAATATATCTGCCGTATCTGTACGCTATCCGGAGATGCAGCACTGATCCGCAGACTCAACATCAGACCCAGCAGGAAGAGCATCGCTTTGTTCATGCCACGAAGATAAGAGGAAGCAGCAGGAATAGGGAAATCAGGCCAGATCACATACGGAGTGCTCACTTGATCGTCCATATTTCCCAGGATTTTTCTGCCTGCGCGTGGAGCATATCGAGTCCGTTCATGATCCGCGCGCCGTAGAGCTTTCCGAGGCTCAGGAACTGTGTCATGGGAGGATTATAGACCATATCCATCAGGAAATGTTCCGGAGTAATGGCCTCGAAATCCATACGAAATTCACGCTCGGTATTTCCCGCCATGCCGATCGGTGTGCAGTTGATGATCAATTGATGCTTTGATATATCGCTGGCATAAACCGTCCGTGCATGCGGAATACTGCTCCGTGAGAGGGAAAGGACTTTAATCTCCGGACAGCCGAGCTTTGTCAGGACGTATATCGCGGCTCGGGCAGCGCCGCCCTCCCCGAGAATCAGCGCCGGAGGCAACAGAGCGCCGTCTAATAATTTCAGCAGACTATGCTCGAAACCTGCCGCATCCGTGTTATATCCGATAAGCCGTGGCTTTAGTGCGCCGCCTGATCCGCTACGCTCTATACGGATGGTATTGCAGGCTCCGATGGATTTAACCTCTTCTGAGTAGTCATCCAGATAATCGAGTATGCTGATCTTGTGGGGAATGGTGATGTTGAGACCGATAAGCTCAGGCTCTGAACGGATTAGCTCAGACAGGTCGGATATTTCCCGCAGCGGATAGGCAGTATAGCCAAACTGATCGGCAATGCCTTCACGCTCAAACTTTTCAGAGAAATATAGCGCGGAAAATGAATGTCCGAGCGGGTACCCGATAAGTCCGAGCTTTTTCATGGAAGTATTTTTGCACGAAAATCCATATATTTGAGGTAGAATCTCTCAAAAACGCAACGTGATGAAAAAGATATTGTTTATAATCGTAATGGCTGGAAGCATTGCGGGGCTTAGTTCCTGCGGATCAGAACGTTGTGCCTGCAATACGTTTGGAGCCATACATCCGGCTGCCACACAGACCAGTGCGAGCATTCAGCAGATGGGACTCAGCGGGCAGTAGTTCTCTGCTCCATAATATTGAATTACAGGATATTATATTATCCCCAAGCGATTATGCTGTACTATTAATTTGATCTGAATCCACAGATCAATTTTAAGAGCATTCCATCCATTTTCCCATTATTCGTCCTAAGTTTGATTTTCAAAATAAAATCTAAATAATAAAGATATGGGCTGTGATCCAAAGAAGTTTGACGATGTTACTCCTGGTGTATTTGAAGGTCTGAAGGTCAAAATGGCTGCTCAGGGACTTCCGATAACCGATAGTCAGGGAACTATCAACGGTCCTATGGGCCTGGAAGTGGATTACGTCTGGAATGAAGGCAATGCGGCGCTGGTGATCCAGGTCGTCAAGAAGCCGATGCTGGTCTCCTGTTCCATGATTTATGATCAGGTTGAGAAGGCAATCAAGGAAGTTCGCACGGCATAATGGCCGAGGCGCTGATTACTTTCGGAGGCGAATCACCGGCTAATTACGAGCAGAAATGCCTGTGCGTCCTCTGCCTCGATGTATCAGGTTCCATGGACGGTCAGGCTATCCGGCAGCTGAACGAGGCGCTTCGAGATTTCCAGAATCAGATTCTTAAAGACGAAACAGCGGCCAGCAAGCTCGAGCTGGCTATTGTTACATTTGAGTCTGTAGTAGAGCTGATTCAGCCTCCTGCACTGATGGATAGCTTCCGGATGCCTGTGCTGCAGGCACAAGGCTCAACCGCTTTGGCAGATGGCATGATGAAATCCATGATGCTGGTTGAGGCTCGCAAAGAGTGGTACAAATCCAGCGGACAGAATTATTACCGACCCTTTATTGTCCTGATTACTGACGGTGAGCCGGATCCGGATCAGGATGAGGCCTTATTGCAGAAATATCTCCAGAGCGGATTAGACGAGCGCCGATTCAGCTTCTTCGCCGTAGGTGTAGAAGGGGCGAATATGAAGCGTCTTGCCAGAATATGTCCACCTCAATCGCAGCCTATGAAACTCCAGGGACTTAATTTCAGTGCTTTCTTTCAATGGTTGAGCAATTCAATGTCGAAGGTATCACAGTCGCGCTCCGGTGATGTGATCCGGCTTGATCCGCCCAACGGATGGGCTCAAATGGAAGTCTGATGAGCCATACTCCACACTGGAGCTATGCTTTGGCCAGTATAGCGGGCAGGAAACATTTAAAGGCAGGCGCTCTCAGTGAGGACAATGCCTGTATCTATCCGATAACAGAGCCTCAGGGAACAACATCAGGCCTGATCGCCATCGTATGTGATGGGGCAGGAAGTGCCTCCAAAGGCAGAGAAGGAGCGCAATGGCTCTCCCATACGCTCGGGGGTGACTTGGTATTGATTATATCGGATAACCATACTCTGCCTGAGGAAGCCCGAATTATTCTCAGCCTGGCCTCGCTCCGGAATCAGCTTGCTCTAAAATCCTCGGAATCAGGCCATATTATCAGTGACTATCACACTACATGTATTTGTTTGATATCCATAGCTGGACAGGGAAGCTGCCTCTTCCACATCGGAGATGGCCGTGCGGCCTGGAGATCCACAGCCGGAGAATGGAAATCCGCAATGACGCCCCACTCCGGAGAATATGCCGGCGAGACCGTATTTTTTGATCAGCTATTTGATAGCGAGGCTCGTTTCCAATCAGATTACTTCGAGCTGCGCTATTTCAGTCCGGAAGAGGTCAGTGCATTTGCGCTGCTATCCGATGGATGCGAGCGTGCCTCCTTTGAGCTTAATCACGGAACCAATGTCCCGTATCAGCGCTTTTTCGAGACCAATTGGCAGGCACTGAAGCAAATGTCAGCTGCCGAATATACTCAGGAGCAGATTAATAGTATCTGGACAAGCTATCTGGAGTCAGGTACCGACGTACTCCGCGAAGAATCAGACGATAAATCAATGATATTGATCAGTATAGACTGATCTAAATGCAAAAAGCCCTTCTGATAAATCAGAAGGGCTTTTGCCTTTAATATGATGAATGTCCGCTCAGGAGTTATCCCTGCTTACATGTTCAGATGAGCGTATAGCTCTATCTGATTGCTTTCTTTTGTTATTCTTTAACCAGCTTGGTTACGGAACGTGCTCCTGATTTATCGGTG
>JBBRLW010000174.1:0-5312 GCA_038231115.1 Bacteroidia bacterium | reverse complement strand
CGCTATCGGAGCGAAGGCCGTAGGGGTTTGTGGGCGCCCGTCCCCTACACGCTCGACGGGATTTGTAATCCCGTCGCCAGATTAGCCTCCCCACCTTAGGCGTCATTTCGACCGGAGAGAGGATTGCGGAGTGAAGCGAAGCTTTCCGAACGCAGCGGAGAAATCTTCAACCGCCTCGGAGCCAGATAATTTGCTCCGAAGATTTCTCCGTTGCGTAATGCCTGCTCCGGTCGGCTTGAAGGCCTCTCTGCGTATTCTGCACTCCAGTCGAAATGACCCAATGTAGTTTATTCATGCATTTCTATCCTAAGATGTCATTTCGAGGGAGGCCTTCCAGCCGACCGAAGAAATCTCCACCCCGCGCGAAGCAGCCCTCCCAACCCTCGGGGAACTATGCGCCCTACAAAATGATTATACTTATATCCCCCATGCGAAGCCCCAAAACCCTGATTCTATCCTTTCTACTCCTGCTGCTGATAATGACGCAGGCACAGGCACAAGTCGTATGGCTGAGCTTCGCCCGTCAGGACAGTATCATCAAAGCCGGACTCAATCATATCTACGCCGGAAGCGCTTATGTCATGATCTCCCAGGAGGACTCCCTGATTTTCTCCAAAGGCTACGGAAATTTCAGCGCCAGCACCATTCAGCCGGTGGCCTCGGTGAGTAAGACCTTCTCGGCGCTGGTGATTCTCCGCCTCTCAGATAGCGGACTTCTCAACCTCGATGACAGTATCGGAAAATATCTTCCCCAAATGACGGCTCATGGCAAAGGAAGCCCCACCATCCGCCAGTGCTTTTCCCATACCGGAGGATGGCCCTCAGAAGATAAGCCCGGCAACTGGATGGAAAAGCCCATGCTTACCCTCGAACAGTCCGTTGATTCTATTGCCGCACATATTCCTCTCGTGTATAAGCCTGGAACCGGATTCCTCTACGGAGGTGTATCTATGGAAATAGTGGGACGTATTGCCGAGATTGTCTCTAAAAAGGACTGGAATACGCTATTCAGGGATCTGATCGCGCAGCCGCTCGGACTTCGTAATACAGGCTGGTGCAGCTATGGCCGACGCAATCCCCTCATTGCCGGCGGTGCCTGTTCCACTCCGCAGGACATTATGCGTATCAACGAGCTGATCCTCCACAAAGGACTCTTTCGCGGGAAGCGGCTCCTCAAAGCAAGTACCGCCGAAGAGCTCTTCCGCGACCAGACCGGACTGGCGCGCGTCATTTCATCGCCCTACCCTGACCATCCGGCCTATAATAACCCGACCCATCAGGATACCATCCGCTACGGATTCGGTACCTGGCTCGATATCTACAACGATTCTTCGATGATGCAGGAGCAGATTTCTGCCGATGGCGCCTTCGGCACCATTGCCTGGGTAGACCAGTGCCGGAAAATCACCGGAGTTGTCTTCACCTACGCGAGCTTCAACACCGTCCGGAATTATACCTGGCAGATCATTGATGCTACTCGGGAAATGTTCGGAACTATAAACTGCAATGGCACTATTAATTTCATAGAAAGTCCTCAGAACGAGCTTGACAGCCTATATTTCCGTATATATCCTGGCGTTCTCCTTATTGAGTCCGATAGGCACGGACTTCATGCACAGGTATTTGACCTCCAGGGAAAGCTCATTCCCATTGCCCTCTCAGCTGCTGATAACAGCATGGATATCAGCAGCCTCGCACCCGGGACCTATCTTCTCAGGGTTTTTGATGCCGCCGGACACAGCACGACGCAGAAGTTCCTCAAAAATTAGCCCGCTGATGCGTTCTATCCGCTCTCCCTATTTATCTCCGGACAGATATTCCTGTGCGGGACTTGCTATCTTTGCAGCTAAAGTATGACAAACGGAAAATCGGATAAAAAACGGCCTGTAATCCTCGTTACCAACGATGATGGCATTACCGCACCCGGCATCGCCGCCCTCGTGGAAGCCGTCAGGCCGCTCGGCGAGGTAATCGTCGTGGCGCCGGACTCTCCGCAGTCCGGCATGGGACACGCTATCACCATCGCGCATCCGCTGCGGCTCGAGCCATCAAAGATGTTCGAGGGAATCGAGTCCTATGAGGCCTCCGGCACACCTGCCGACTGCGTCAAGCTTGCTGTGTCCAAAGTACTGCACAAGCGTCCCGATCTGGTCGTCAGCGGCATCAATCATGGAAGCAATGCCTCAATCAACGTCATTTACTCCGGAACCATGTCCGCCGCCGTAGAAGCTGCCGTAGAAGGCATCCCCTCCGTCGGATTTTCCCTCTGCAATTACAGCCACGAAGGCGATATGTCCGCCGCCATACTCGTAGCCCGCGAGATCGCCCAGCGTATCCTCAAACATGGACTCCCCGCAGGTGTGTTACTAAACGTCAACATCCCTGACCTTAAAGCGGACAAAATCAGGGGAATCAAAGTCTGCCGGCAGGCACGCGCCAAATACGAAGAAGATTTTGACGAGCGTACCGATCCGCACCGCCGGAAATACTACTGGCTCGTCGGGGAATTTGTCAATTTTGATCAGGGAGAAGATACCGATATATTCGCTCTCCAGAACGGATATGTTTCCGTAGTACCTACCCAGTTCGATCTCACTGCATATCATGCAATGGCTGAAATTAACACATGGAACCTCACAACTGATGGACTTTTTCCGGAAAAATAACGACTACTTCGGCTTTGCCATCGCTTTGGGATGCAGTATGGCTGTCTTCGGACTACTTTATGTTATCAACAATATCCTGCTGAAGCGTCTGGTCGGGCATCCTTTCCTCGAGGACTCCTTCATGTATATCATCGCCCTGGGGATCAATGTGCTTCCCATCAATTATTACCAGAAATTCCAGGCCTATAAAACCGTCCGCGGAATGATGGTCTTCGTATTTATGGGCGCCGGATATATTATCTACATGTTCTTTGGGGAAGAGCTGGGCATCAGAAAGGCGAAGCCGCAGCAGTTCATGGTAGAGGTACGGAGTCAGGCATCCGCCCCCCAGGCATATCAAACGCTATGAAATATTATATCATAGCCGGAGAGGCTTCCGGGGATCTCCATGCGGCCAATATGGTCAGGGAGTTGCGAAGGCTTGATCCCGAAGCACAGATCGCCGGATGGGGCGGAGAGCTGATGTCCGCACAGGGCGTCGAGATCCGCAAGCACTACCGCGAGCTGGCCTTCATGGGATTTATAGAGGTCCTTATGAACCTCCGGACCATCTTTGCTAACATAAGGCTATGCAAATCGGATATTGAGTCCTACCATCCCGATGTGATTATCTTCATAGATTATCCCGGATTTAATCTCCGCATTGCGCAATGGGCCAGGCAATCAGGATACAAAACGGTCTGGTACATATCTCCGCAGCTATGGGCATGGAAAGAGGGACGCGTAGAAAAAATCAGGCAATACGTGGACAAAATGCTCGTTATCCTGCCTTTTGAAGAAGCCTTCTATGCGAAGCATCAGTATCCGGTAACATACGTCGGACATCCGCTGCTGGACGTCATTCCGCAATATATCCCCCCCGCTGATTTTCTGGAGCGGCATGGACTTTCCCCTGACCCTCAGCGCCCCATCATTGCCCTGCTTCCGGGGAGCCGGACGCAGGAAATAGAGACCATGCTCCCGCTGATGCTCTCTGTTATGGACCATTATCCGCAGGCGCAGTTCGTCATTGCCGGAGCCCCGGGCAAATCCGCTGATTTCTACACGCGCTGGCTCAGCTCGGAGCGTATCCACCTCGTTATGAACGAGACCTACGCGCTCTACTCCTATGCCCGCGCTGCATTGGTCACCTCCGGAACCGCCACGCTGGAGGCCGCGCTGTTTAACGTCCCTGAAGTGGTTTGTTACAAAGGCAGTCCGATCACGTACGCCATTGCCCGCCGGCTGATCAAGGTCAAGTACATCTCCCTGGTCAATCTCATCGCCGACCGGCTGATTGTCCCCGAGCTGATCCAGTCCGAGCTAACTACCGCCAACCTCATCACCGAATTGGACAAGCTTCTGTACAACAGCACACCAATGCAGGACTCCTTCGCCGAGCTACGCCAGCTCCTCGGAGGCCCCGGCGCCTCCCGCCGCGCCGCCGACGCGGTATGGAGTATGGTAAAGGGTTGAGGAGGGGGCTAACATTCACTTATTAGTATTTTAATCTTATTTAACTTTTCTTTACGCTTATAAGTACTTGCTGTACATATATTTGTGGTGATTTTGTTGATGGTTATGAAAACGATTAGAATTGCTTGCTTTTCAAAAGGCCTAAAAGGCCTTCTAATTCTTATGCTCTGCTTTGCAAATGCCCAGGCTCAGGAGACAAAAGAGTATTCGCTGCCCTCCTTTTTGAACGATAATGGCGCCAAGTTGAATGTCCGGTTGGTAAATCCAAAATACATTGAGATGAAACTGGTGTATGATCAATATTTGTTCAGTTTTACAAAGGAGGTTACGAAAGACACGTCTAAAAAAGGTACTACTTGGAAGATAAGCAGTGAGAAGTCTAAGCAAGAAGAAGTATTTTCAGTAAACAATAATGAACCTGACCAATTAGAGGACATACTTAAAGCTATCTCCAATTTTTATTTCGCTCATGAAAATAGCATTGATATTGCTGCCGGGGCTAACCAACTTATCCTTAAAGAGGGAGATAATGGTTATAAAATAGATACTACAAAATTCAAACCTGGTGGAAGCGATATAATTATTTTCAAGGGAAAAAAGTACGCTTCGAAAATTTTCACGATTGACACCCTGAAATCGAGTTTACCTTTCTTAAAAAAAACAAAGCCAAGCTCAGATGATCTGAAACAGCTAAAAGCCTTTGCGTCAAGCCTACACGATGAACTCGTCAAGCAGCTTGCAGAAAAAGAAAGATTAAAAGAAAATGCCCCGGTTTTTTACGCAATTAACAAGATTAGTCTGGATGAGCAGTCTAAATCAGGAGTCGTTGAAGTGCCTAAAAAAGTTGATTTATATCGAATAGATTCGGTAGGATCATTTAAGAGGATTCGCAGTTGGTATACATTATGGTTTTCTCACAGAAACAAAAAAATAGAAACTGTTAAACTTTTAGATACAGTAAGTGTTGATAGCATGAAATACGCAATTCGGGAGGGAACTATACATCGGCTTACTGTATATGCTCATGATGTGCATAATAAATATAAGTTTCAATCACAAATTCCTATTTCAGTCTCCGCTTATAGTCAGATATATTGGAATCGATATCACGATAAATTATTCAACATTAGTGCTAAATCCCCCGAGAACACTTATTATATTGAATTCGGTGAAGTAATGAAATATGAACCT
>JBBRLW010000173.1:0-5313 GCA_038231115.1 Bacteroidia bacterium | reverse complement strand
ATTACACGTAGATGATACCATAAAGATTTTGATGCCAGGCATCCGGCTGAAGTCTGCCCGCATCATCTCGTTATAGTTATCGTTGGTAGCACCGAGGTAGTATGCATAGTTGGCCGATGATACTTCGGAAGCGCGCTGATACTTGGCTTCGAGCGCCTGGAGCGTAATCGTCTGCGGATTGGTATTAGGCATCTCCATGATGGTTGTAACGCCTCCGGCAACGGCAGCGCGGGACTCAGTGTATAGATCACCTTTGTGAGTCAGGCCAGGCTCGCGGAAATGTACCTGATCATCAATGCATCCCGGAAGCAGATACAATCCGCCGGCATCAATTTCCTGCACTCTGTACTGGACATTTGTAATCTGAGGGTCAATACGTTCTATCCGATCTCCTTTGATGAGGACATCCTCGGAACGGATTTCTCCGCGGATGACAATCTGTGCATTCCGTATAATATATTCCATTGAGCGAAGTTAGGCAGGCTTGCGAATAAATACCGGAGGCGTCCGGAATTGATCTCTGTAAACTTAATGTAAAGCTAACATCGGAGTAGAGTCAATTATCAGTCGAGATAGGGAATTTTGTAACTTGCCTCAAGGTAAACTTATGGCGAAGCTAAACAACTCAGAATACGTGCAAGAACAGATCAAAATCTTGATGGTGGATGACGATCCTGACATCCTGGAATTTCTGGAGTACAATCTCCGCAAGGAAGGCTATACCGTAATGGCCGCTGGAAATGGCAAGGAAGCCATCAAAATCGCTGATAAGTTTCTGCCTGACCTCATCCTGCTGGATGTAATGATGCCCGAGATGGACGGTATCACGACCTGCCAGGAGCTGAGAAAGAACAAGAAGCTCTCCGAGGTATTTATCATCTTCCTGACGGCACGCATTGAGGAGTACTCCGAGATTGCGGGATTTTCAGCCGGTGCGGACGATTATATCTCCAAGCCGATCAAGCCGAATGCCCTGCTGAGCCGTATCACGGCGATTATGAAGCGCCGCGCCAAAAAGGACGAGCAGATCAGCCTTATCAAGCACGGCGATCTGCAGATTGACCGATCCTCCTATGAGGTTCAGTATCACAAGGAAAAGATCCACTTTGCCCGCAAAGAGTTTGAACTCTTATATCTGCTGGCCGCTAACCCGGGCAAAGTATATAGCCGCGAGAAGCTCCTCGAACAAATCTGGGGCAACGAAGTGTACGTTGGAGACCGGACGGTGGACGTTCACATCCGTAAAATCAGGGAGAAAATTGATCCGGAGACGATCAAAACCGTAAAAGGAATCGGTTACAAGTTTGATGTATAGGTAGCAGTGCTTGAGCTTTTCCGAAGAATAAACGCGCCGATCCTTGCTGCGGCATTTTCCCTGTTAGTGCTGATTATCAGTACCGGACTACTCGCGGTATTTGGCCAGCCGATACAGATGGCGCTGCTCTCGGGCAGCGTAGCCGGAGCCATATCCTTTGGCGCCGGATACTTTGTCCTGCACAAATTCGTCTTCCTGCGTATTGCACAGATCAATGACGAAATTGACCAGATCATCAAGCGCAAGCTCAACGGAAATACAGAGCATGGCCGATCGGAGCTTATATCCTTAGAGCGGGGCGTCAAGCGCCTGATCAAGGAAAAGACAAACGAAATTGACAGCCTCCGCCAGCTGGAGCAGTACCGCAAGGAGTTCCTCGGGAATGTAGCACACGAGCTGCGTTCGCCTATCTTCAATGTCCAGGGATACGTTTATACGCTGTTAGAGGGCGCCGTAACGGACGAGGAAGTAAACGTCAGGTTTCTGAAAAAAGCGGCGACGAATATAGATCACCTATCCTCGCTGGTAGAAGACCTGGTGACTATCAACATGATAGAATCCGGAGAGCTTCACATTGACCTCCAGAACTTCAATCTCAAAGAATTAGTCAGGGAAGTGATTGAGCTGCTGGACCTTCCGGCCAAAAACCGGAATATCCATTTACAGCTGAAATCCAATACGGAAAACGGCATATACGTCTATGCCGACCGGCAGCGGATCCGTCAGGTATTGGTCAACCTGATTACGAACTCTATCAAGTATGGCAAGGATTACGGCCATACAACGATCTCTCTGCAGGATATGCATCATCTGATTGCCATTGAAGTATCGGATAACGGAGAAGGCATCGCCGAGGAACATCTGACGCGCATATTCGAGCGCTTCTACCGCATAGACAAGTCCAGAGCACGGACGCACACGTCCACCGGACTGGGACTGAGCATTGTCAAGCACTTCATTGAAGCGCACAAGCAGAAAATCCTCGTCTCCAGCATCGAGGAAGTCGGCTCCATTTTCAGCTTTACCCTCGAGAAAGCAAAGACGAATCTGTAGAGGAGAGAGGCAGATGGTGCATCATTTGCTATATTTGTGCTGAATTACGACAATAAAATGGCTACAGAAAAGCATAATAAGGTCCCATTCAGACGTGACAATAAGCTCAAGAACTGGCAGCCTTTTGTTGAGGGAAAAAAGAGTGCGCCCCTTAAAAGGCCATACATGACGCTGAAAGTGGTAAGCCAGGAGGAGCTGATCCGGACGCGCTGCAGTGCGTATGAGTACCTCATCTAAGAGGCTTTCCGGATATGCGTATCGATTCATATCCAATAAAGCTCAGCACAAGGCTGCGCAGCCGGAATTAACTGCTCTTTATACATTCAAAAGTGATTCAGGGCACCAGTATATCGTAGAGATAGAGCATTATAGCTATCATCTCTACATTATAAAGTTCTATCTAAAAGCGCATAGCCTATCTAAGTATAAGTTTAGTCTTCTTACTGGAAATGGGCATGTACGTAAGATAATATATATCTGCATCAACCTATTGCTTGATGTCATTGATAAAGATTCATTAGCCTACTTTGGATTTTTTGCTGCTCGTTCTTTTAATAAAAGAGAAAAGTATATCGAGGAGAAGAATTACACCAGCGCTACCGTATATATGAACGGATTATCAGAAACTTCTTTTCTGGTTCAGCTTTCCAGCATATAAACTATCCTGAGGAGAGCTGTTATCTGCTGCTAAGTCGAAATAATAATGAGGAGCAACTAAAGGAAAACATTGAAGCGATGTTCAACAAGCTATATCCGGAATTAGAAGACTTTTCGGCAATCATTGAGGAATCAGATCCTGCTGCTTGATTACGAAGAAGGCTTGATCATTTAGGCAAGCCTGTACCACGAAATATCCTGCCCATCCTATTCCTGCCCGATTATTTCTTATTTGGTTGATGAATTTCCTATATTGACCCCATGATAGAGCCTGATCCGGAAACGGAACGAAAAGAAATCATCAAGCGATACCGCCATCTGCTGAAAACCTGCCGTCGGAATATGGAGAAGGGGGATAAAAACCTTATTCGGGAAGCCTTCGATCTGGCTCTGGAGGCCCATCAGGGCATGAGACGCAAATCAGGCGAGCTCTACATTTTCCATCCGATTGAGGTAGCCACCATCTGCGCCTGTGAGATCGGACTGGGTACCACGTCCATTATCTGCGCCTTATTGCACGATGTGGTAGAGGATACCGACATTACCCTCGAAGACATAGAGCATAAATTCGGAGCCAGGGTTGCGAATATCATTGACGGACTGACCAAAATCTCCGGAATGGTCGGCAAATCAAGCTCGGTACAGGCGGAAAATTTCCGGAAGATATTGCTGACTCTCGCGGATGATGTCCGTGTGATTCTCATCAAGCTCGCGGATCGGCTGCATAATATGCGTACAATGGACTCTATGTCCCGCACGGCACAGCTCAAAATAGCCTCGGAAACGCTGGTGCTTTATGCTCCGCTGGCGCATCGGCTGGGGCTGTATAATATCAAATCGGAGCTGGAAGATTTGAGCCTGAAATACACAGCTCCGGCGGTATTCAAGGAAATTACAAGCAAGCTTTTGGAGTCCAAGCTCCAGCGAAACAAGTATATCCGGAGATTCATTGAACCGGTAGAAGCTGAGCTTAGAGAGCAAGGCATAGACTTTATGATCAAGAGCCGGACAAAATCGGTACACTCTATCTATAAGAAAATGCAGCGGCAGAATATTCCTTTTGAGGAAGTGTATGATCTGTTTGCCATCCGGATTATTGTGGAAACGCCCATAGAGATTGAAAAAGCTGACTGCTGGAAAGTATATTCCATCCTGACGAATCACTATACGCCTAATTTTGAGCGGCTTAGAGACTGGGTATCCGTGCCGAAGTCCAATGGATATGAGTCCCTGCATACCACGATGATGGGGCCTGACGGACAATGGGTGGAAGTACAGATCCGTAGCCTGCGCATGGATGAGATTGCCGAGCGGGGCTATGCAGCGCACTGGAAATATAAGGATTCCGGCGGGATGAGTGTCCATGATACGGCACTCGAGGAATGGCTGCGCAAGATCAGGGAGACGCTCGAAAGTTCGGAATCAAACGCTATCGAGTTCTTCGATAATTTCAAGCTCAATCTGTTTGCCGAGGAAGTCTATGCTTTCACACCGCGTGGCGATCTGCATTCGCTACCGAATGGCTCCACCGCATTAGACTTTGCCTTTGAAATCCATACGGATATTGGCCTGCACTGCCTGGGGGCGAAAGTGAATCATAAGCTGGTTCCATTGGATCACAAGCTGAAAAACGGGGATCAGGTGGAGATAATCACGGCGCGCAATCAGAAGCCTACCGAGGAATGGCTGCAATATGTTATCACAGCCAAGGCGAAGGGGCGCATCAAGGAGGAGCTTAAAACGGAGAAGCGCAAGGTTACCCTCCAGGGGGAGCTGAAGCTGCGTGAGATACTCTCCAATCACGGTCTTCACATTAACACAGACAGCAAAGGAAGGCTGACGGCGTATTTTAAGGCACATGTGATGTCGGAGGTGTACCATAGTATCGGATGCGGAACCATTACACAGGAGCAGATTGATACGGCCATTAAATTCTTCGGAACATCTCCCCCCCCTATTCCGCGCCTGTCAAGCGCTGAAGCGGCCAATGACCTGAAAGCAAACAAGCCGGAGATATTCATGGTCGGAGATCCGAGTCCGTATAATTATTCGTTTGCACATTGCTGCAATCCGATCCCGGGCGATGAGATATTCGGATTCATGATGAAAAATAATGACCACATCAAAATTCACCGTACCAATTGCCAGAACGGAATCAAGCTCATGTCCCGCTATGGAAACAAAATTGTGCGCTCGGCCTGGAGTATGTCTCAGCTGAAGGAAGTACGGACGTTTCCGGCAGGGATCCGCATTATCGGGATCGATGGCATGGGAATCGTCAGCCGGAT
>JBBRLW010000172.1:0-5315 GCA_038231115.1 Bacteroidia bacterium | reverse complement strand
GCGATCTGTTCGGCACTTTCGGATTTAGTAAAATACGTCCTTTCTTTTCCCGAAGAATTGGCCTGAGTGGCGGATCCGTAGTTCCGATTTTAGGCGGTGCCCGCCTGAGCGGCAAACTGAATCCGAACTGGCGCATTGGAGCAATGAATATTGAGTCGCAAAAGGATAGGGTACATCCGCTTATAGGAGATAATTTTTCCGTCCTGGCACTTCAGCGGAAAGTAGGCGTGGCTTCTAATGTATCCTTTATTGCAGTGAACCGACAGGGAATCAATAAAGAGCTGATGAACTATAAAGACTTCAATCGTCTTGTGGGTGCAGACTATAATTTGACTTCGAGGGACAATGTATGGCAGGGAAAGGCATTCTATCATCAGACTTTTTCAGGGAATAAAAGTAATAATGACGCTTTGGCCAACGCTACCTTTATCAGCTATAATACACCGAAATTCACCTGGGCATGGAACCATGAATACGTCGGGAAAAATTACAATGCCGAAGTAGGATATGTTCAGCGGAAGGCATACTGGAGACTGGAGCCTTCAGTGAACTATCAGTTTTTCCCGAAAAGGGTGATATACAGTCATGGACCTGAAGTATATACCAGCCTTTACTCTGACCTTAAATTCCACCCGACGGACTGGCTGGCACGGGCTTCATACGAGGTGAGCTTCCTCAACAAGGCATTCAGCAGTATAAATTTTTATCATCAGGACCTAACCCTGCAGGGGCCATTTGATCCTACGAGGAGTTCCCATACACCTTATCAACCCGGGAGCCGTTTCCTGTACAATTATGTCAATGTAGGATATACCAGCGATTACCGCAAGCTCTTCTTCTTTGATTCCTATTTTCAGATTGGCCAATACTACACTGGAAATCAGATGAATTACGGAGTGACACTCAATTATCGCTATCAACCTTACCTGATACTGACGCTCCAGGCTGACCGATACGAGCTGACCAAAATTGAAGATGGAGGCGATAAATCCAAATCATACAATACGTATATCACCCGATTTAGTCCGAAGGCTGAGTTCAGCTTTAGCAAGAGTCTTTATTTTACTACTTGGCTACAATACAACACGCAGAATAAGCTCTGCAATCTGAACATGCGCCTGCAGTGGAGATTCAAACCGATGAGCGATATTTTCGTGGTATATAACCGGAATTTCAGCAGCCAGGGAAATATCTTCTATCACCCTGGAAGCGGAGACTCATGGAACACGTATCTCTACCCTCAAAATAACGGATTCAATCCTATTGATCAATCTTTAATAATTAAAGCAGTTTGGTGGTTGAATCTATAAATTTGTGAAATGCGATCTGGCATTTCTATTATTTCTCTATTTTTCCTGTTGCTGCTATACTCTTGTGAGAAGCAGCATATTGATACAGCCCAATTAACACCACTGTATAGCAATCCGCAGGCAGTGTTTAAGGATGTAAGCTTTCCCGATCCTGCTCATGGATTTATAGTCTGTAGTAATGGAAATGTTCTTAAATCTGTAAATGGCGGTCAGAGCTTTACGACGATTGATGTTGATTCCGCTTCGAATAAAGACTATGATCTCATCTTCTTTAAAGATGTAAATAACGGGCTTATCCTTGATGACGAGTATTATGTATTCACATCGGATGGCGGGCTTAGCTGGAAAGAAAAGGACACTTCCAAAACCAATCCTGTAAAGGCCGCTTTTAAAAGACAGGTTCCTACTGCCAATCAGTTTTTTCTGGATGCAAAGCAGGGATATCAGTTCGGGATCAAAGATCCCCGCAAAACAGGAATCGTCAAGAAAACTTTAGACGGTGGAAAGACCTGGAAGGAAGTTTACTCCGGGCAATTCAATAAGGTACAGGATGTAGATTTCTTTGACTCCAACTCGGGTTTCGGGGTAGGGGATAGATCATTTATCTATACATATACTCAGGGTGATAGCTATATTGATCTCCGTGATCAGAATGGAAATTCCATGCCTCTATTGCTGAAATGTAGTGTAAGAAGCGCTAAGTCAGTATTTGCCATTTCGGAGCACTCACTTTATACCATCGAAGTCAAATGAAGAATTTAAGTCTAATAATAGTGCTCTTGCTTGTAGGGATTGGGGGCACTGTACCGGTTTATGCACAGAAAAAGCCGAAGCCATCCAAAACATCCAAGCTCTCTGAAAAAGGCAAACGCAACTTTTACAGCGAGAGGAGATCAGCTTTCTATTTTGGCGGCGGATTTCTTTCCAGTATTGAATCAGGTAATTATTTCTTCGATAATTCTGACAATGAATCTATCCATCGTTTTGAAACCCATAAACTGTCAGGCCTGGCTATCGGAGCAGCAATAACCATTGGGAACAACTATAAGCTCAAGAGTTTTGGAGAATATTATCTGGGACTTTCTCCGAATATATCTACATTCGGAATGAAGGCAAAGACGCTGAGCTATCTGGCCGGTATTGAAGCTCCTCTGTATCTGACTATTAGTAAAGGAGCAGGCATCAATGCAGAAAATGAAAATATCTGGGGATATGCGCTGGGACTTGGGGCTTCAGCACGTTATATTTTTACGGACTATGAAGTTAGTCACTTCTTTTACATCGCTCCGGTAGCTATGGCTGAGGTCAGATACCGGCATACCACCTATCTCTACCATGTGCGGCTCAACGCTGATATTTTGCCCTTCAGCGATAAGTATGATGGGGATTATGGCAATCTTCAGGGACCAAAGCTCCAGTTCATCGGACTTCAGGTTTTGCGCGATTAGCCTAATCAGGCGAAGCTCATTTCCGGCTGATACACGTGATCCATATCAAATACTTTTTCCGCATGCTTAATATGATACTCAAACTCATGTCTGAAATGTCGGATGGCACTGGCTACAGGCCAGGCCGCCGCATCACCTAAAGGACATATTGTATTTCCTTCGATTTTTTTGGCAACATCTACGAGAAGATCAATATCCTCCTGGTGACCATGTCCGTATTCTATCCTGTGCAGGACGCGCTCCATCCATCCTGTGCCTTCCCTGCATGGGGAACACTGTCCGCAGCTTTCATGATGATAGAAGCGCGTAAAATTCCAGGTATTCCGGACAATACAGGCCGTCTCATCGAAGGCAATAAATCCTCCGGAGCCGAGCATTGTTCCGGTAGCAAATCCACCATCTGATAAGGACTCGTATGTCATTAATCTATCCTCACCCGCGGCTGTTTTAAGGAAGAGTCCTTTGGGTAGAATAGGAACCGAAGATCCTCCTGCCACTACGGCTTTGAGTTCCTTATTGTCCTTGATGCCTCCGCAGTACTCATCGGAATACAAAAATTCCTGTACCGGAAGTCCGAGCATAATTTCATACACTCCGGGATTGTTGATATTTCCACAGGCGGAAATCAATTTGGTGCCGGTTGATCTGCCTACACCCAGCTTCGCATATTCGGCTCCCGTATTATTAACGATCCAGGGCACTACGGCAATAGACTCTACATTATTGACAACAGTCGGCGAAGCGTAGAGTCCCTGAATGGCCGGAAAAGGAGGCTTGATCCGTGGATTTCCTCTTTTTCCTTCAAGCGATTCTATCAGAGCGGTTTCTTCGCCACAGATATAAGCCCCACCTCCGGGCTGAATATATAAATTAAGGTTATATCCGGATCCCTGGATATTTTGTCCAAGCCAGCCGGCAGCATACGCTTCCTTGATAGCTGTCTCAAGTATTTTTATTATCCAGCGAAATTCTCCTCTGACGTAAATATAGGATGTATTGGCTCCCAGGGCATAGCTTGAAGTAATCATCCCTTCAATCAGCAAATGAGGGATTTTTTCCATCAGATACCGGTCTTTAAATGTCCCTGGCTCTGATTCATCTGCATTGCAGACGAGATAACGCGGTTTTTCGGATTTCTTGTCAATGAAGCTCCATTTCATTCCGGTCGGAAAGCCGGCTCCTCCTCTGCCGCGAAGTCCTGATGTTTTCACTTCTTCAACCACCTCATCCGGAGTCATGGATTTCAGCGCTTTTTCTACGGATCGGTATCCGCCCTGCTGGCGGTACACTTCGTAGCTTTTAATCCCGGGAACCTCTATATGCTCGGTAAGTAACTTCATGATAAGAAACGCTTTAAAACGCTTAAAACTGATTTAATAGCAAAGGTACATAACTAAAATGATGCCCTGAAGCATCATTTTTAACTGTTTTGCGATTTGTTACGGATCAGTTTAGATCCTATCCAAATGTGACGCTGATGATCTTTTCTATCTCCATCACTTTGTTTTTGAAGTTTGGATCGGTTTCCATCAAATCTTTTACAGTCTGGTATGCATGGATAACCGTGGAGTGATCCCTGCCGCCAAACTGTTTCCCGATATTAGCCAAAGAGGTTTTAGTGAAATTTTTGGCAAAATACATGGAAATCTGGCGCGCCTGAACAATCTCGCGCTTGCGTGTTTTGGCTTTGAGAGATTCTACTGGCATCTCAAAATGATCGCTTACCAGCTTCTGAATATGCTCAATGGTTAGCTCCTTGGAAGTATGGCGGACTGTATGCTTTAGAACCTCCTTTGCCAGACTCATATCAATAGGAACCTTCATAAACGATGACCGCGCCAGAAGTGATATGATAACTCCTTCAAGATCACGGATATTACTATTGACATTATAGGCTACATACTCAATAACATCTCGGGGAAATTCAATACCATCCTGATACATTTTTGTTTCCATGATCGCTATGCGCGTCTCAAAATCAGGGACTTGCAAATCTGCCGAGAGTCCCCATTTGAATCTGGAGATCAGACGCTCCTCAAGTCCCATCAGATCTTTGGTTGGCTTATCAGAGGTGAGAATCAGCTGCTTGCCATTCTGGTGCAAATGATTGAAGATATGGAAAAATATATCCTGAGTTCTGTCTTTTCCTGCAAAAAATTCAACGTCATCCACAATCAGGACATCTACCATTTGATAGTACTGAGTAAAATCATTCATGGAATTTTTCCCGATAAACTCAATAAATTGATTGGTAAAACGGTCAGATGTCACATATAGGACTGCTTTGGAAGGGGTATTCGCCTTAATCTGATTTCCGATGGCCTGGACAAGGTGCGTTTTTCCAGTACCTACGGCACCATAAATAAACAGAGGGTTAAAGGATGTGCCTCCGGGTTTTGCTGCAACAGCTAGTCCAGCGGAGCGTCCGAGCCGATTGCTGTCACCTTCGATAAAATTATCGAAATTGAGCAGCGGATTCAGCTGAGAATTGATAATTACTTTCTGCAAGCCCGGGATCACGAAGGGATCTTTTATCTGATGCTGTTTTCCAGGTCCG
>JBBRLW010000171.1:0-5334 GCA_038231115.1 Bacteroidia bacterium | reverse complement strand
GGGAAGTCAAAAAGCGGAAAATTGCAGGGAAGGATATCAGCTGTTAATTAATTTTTGTGATGAGTTCCAAGTGCCATACGAGCTCTGTGGAAAAGTAATTGTGGCTACGGATGAGAAGGAATTTCCTCAGCTTGATCTGATTTATGAAAGAGGTATTTCTAACGGACTCAATACCATCCGCAAGCTTAATCGAGAGGAGCTTGTTCAATATGAGCCTAATGTTGCAGGTATTGCAGGGATTCACGTTCCACAAACGGGCATTATCAGCTATACCAGCGTATGCGAAGAATTGCAAAAGCAAATTCTGTTGCTTGGGGGGGAGATTCATTTTAACGAGAAGATTGTCAAAATCGAACATAATCATGGGATAAACATTGTTACTGAGTCATCAAGCTACTCGGGGAAATTATTTGTCAATTGCTGCGGACTTTACTCGGATAAAATCGCCCAGTTAGATAATCAGGCGGATGATTTGAAGATCATTCCATTTCGGGGAGAGTATTATATGCTCAAGCCCGAAAAATCCAGTCTGGTCAGGAATCTAATCTATCCGGTTCCTGATCCTAATTTCCCATTTCTGGGAGTACATTTCACGCGTATGATAGGCGGCGGAGTGGAAGCAGGTCCCAATGCCGTATTTGCTTTCAAAAGAGAGGGATACAAAAAAACTGATTTCAGCTGGGACGAAACCTGGGATAGCCTCAGCTTTGCCGGATTCAGAAAAGTAGCACTCAAGTATTGGAAAACAGGACTGGGAGAGTTTTATCGTTCGTATTCAAAATCTGCTTTCACTCATGCTTTGCAGAAATTGATCCCATCAATAAGTGAGGATGATCTTATTCCTGGAGGAAGCGGAGTACGCGCACAAGCCTGCTCCATTGACGGCAGCCTTTTAGATGATTTCAAGATTATCAAATCACGGAATACGATTCATGTAGTAAATGCTCCTTCGCCTGCCGCTACATCTTCATTAGCCATAGGAAAGAGAATAGCACAGGAATCATTAGCACTGCTGACTTAGAGCACCGTTCCCTTGAGGATGAACATTGCAATGCTAAAATAAATGACGAGTCCGGTTACATCTACTATGGTCGCCACAAAAGGAGCAGAGGATGTTGCCGGATCCAATCCACATCTTTTTAGTAATAGGGGAAGCATGGAACCGGAAATAGTGCCCCATAAAACAACTCCAATGACGGTGAAGCCTACAGTAATACCAACCAGCATCCAATGCGGCCCGTATATATTAGAGAAAAGGCTCCATAATGCAATTCTCAGGAAACCGATAATTCCCAGAGAAACACCGAGTAATGCACCCGTTATAAGCTCTCGTTTTATTACACGGTACCAGTCTTTGATCTTTATTTCTCCCAGTGCCATTGCTCTGATGATTAGTGTTGCCGCCTGAGATCCTGAATTTCCTCCGCTTGATATAATGAGAGGAACAAACAGGGATAGTACAACAGCTTTCGCAATTTCATCCTGAAAGGCTCCCATTGCGGAAGCGGTGAGCATTTCTCCTATGAACAGAACAATCAGCCAGACCACCCGCTTTTTATAGAGAGACATTAAGGATATTTCGAGATACGGAGCATCCAATGGCTCACTTCCTCCAAGCTTTTGAATATCTTCTGTATTCTCCTCATTCACTACATCAAGGATGTCATCTACGGTAACAATCCCAACCAGAATCCCCTCTCGATTGACGACAGGCAATGCAATTCGGTTATTTTTTCGAAAGACATCGACATCAGTCTCCTGATCTCCGTATGAGTCTAAAGCCAGAAACTTATAATCCATTAATGCCTCAACCTTTTCATTGGGAGAGGCAAGTAGAAATTCACTGACAATAATATCATCTATTAGATGCCCCTCCGGATCAGTTACATAGATATGATTGAGTGTTTCACTCGTTTTCCCAAATTTCCTGATATAGTCCAGGGTTTCCTGGACTGTCCAGTTTTTCTGAACGGCTATGTACCAGGGAGTCATTAACCTTCCGGTACTATTGATGGGATATCCGAGCAGATTTAAGGCGACAGTTCTATTCTCTACATCAAGGAGATTTATGAATCGTACGCTGTCACGGGAATTGACTGTACTGAATAGCGTAGTACGGTCATCCGGTGACATCGTATTTAAAATGAAGCGCTTATGCGCCTCATCAAAGCTATTGAGCAAAGCAAGCTGCTGATTAACATTAAGATAATCAAATACTTCTGTTTCAAGTTCAGCAGGAATTAACTGAAAGAAATAGGCCTGATCCTCAAAATCATCTATTTCCTTGAACATGGCCGCAATCTCAGCCGGTTTAAGGAATTGAATTTCTGCTTTTATAGCTTCATCCTGTCGATGAGATACATGAGCAAATATATCAGTCCGTACGGCTGAACTTTCCAAGGCTATAGAACTTTTTCAGGTAGTTCGGCATTTCTCCGTGCGGCCTTTGGTCTGCTGTAAAGGAAGTAAACTCCAAAACCAATAGCCATCCAAATGATTAATCGGAGCCATGTTTCAGCAGGCAGAAAATACATCTGAGCACCGCAAGTCAAAATTCCGAGAATTGGCACCAATGGAACCCAGGGAGTCCTGAAAGGACGAGCCAAGTCAGGACGTTTTTTTCTGAGAATAATAATTCCGGCGCATACCATTACGAAAGCGAGTAATGTGCCGATAGAAACCAATTCTCCCAATATTCCTATGGGGAGTGTCCCGGCAATTATCATGGCCACCGCTCCGGTGATTGCGGTTGTAATATGAGGGGTTTTATACTTCGGATGCAGGCGTGCAAACGAATCGGGCAGCAGATTATCCTTGGCCATCGCATAGAATATCCTCGGCTGACCCAGCAGCATTACAAGAATCACGGAAGATAATCCTGCAATTGCACCCACCTTGACTAATAATCCCAGCCAGGCCATGCTTTTTCCCATAGCTCCGATGGCCAATGCAATCGGGGCAGAAACATTCAACTGATCAAAATGGATGATACCCGTCATTATCAATGCGACAATAATATAGAGTATTGTACATATCAGAAGAGAGCCCAAAATGCCAATAGGCATGTCTCTTTGTGGATTTTTTGCTTCCTGTGCAGCCGTAGAGACCGCATCGAAACCGATGTATGCAAAAAATATGACTCCGGCACCTCTGAGGATACCAGATATTCCGAAATGTCCGAACTCACCCGTATTGGGAGGAATAAATGGATGCCAGTTATCCGTGTTGACATACTTTACTCCGAATGCTATGAACAGGAGTACAACTGATACCTTCAGTATCACTATTATATTGTTGACCCGTGCAGACTCCTGAATTCCCAGAATTAGTAAGCCCGAAGTCAGGCCTACAATAATCATTGCAGGAAGATTCAGTATTCCCGTAGTAGATGGTAGTGTTTTCCAGCTGAGGCCTGATTGCATGAGGCGCTCACCTAATTCTTTAGAATAGGTAATCCATCCTGCATGGAAATTTTTAAGCCCTTCGGGTAATAATATCAGCTTGGATCCTGTAGCATTGGCATACTCAGGCGGGACATTGATCCCGAAGTCTGCGAGTAAGCTGACCATATATCCTGACCAGCCGACCGCTACCGTAGATGAGGCAAAGAGATATTCAAGTATAAGATCCCATCCGATGATCCAGGCAAACAGCTGACCCATCGTTGCAAAAGCGTAAGTATATGCGCTTCCGGAGATGGGGATCATGGTGGAAAACTCCGCGTAGCACAATCCTGCGAATCCACATGCGAGTGCTGAAAATATAAAGCTGAGGACAATAGCTGGTCCGGCATAATTTGCCGCAGCACTTCCGGTGAGGACAAAAATTCCGGTGCCAATAATGGCACCGATACCTAAAGTCGTAAGATTTAAGGCAGATAAAGTTTTTTTGAAGTCGCTTTTCGAGGCGTTCTCTAAAAGCGAATCAATTTTGGATTGGTTTCCAGCCATTGACTAAAAAATTAGATGATTAAGCGGTAAATATAGGCTTAGATAATTTGCAAACCGTATCCCATATACTGCAGAATAAGAATGGCAGCGCCTAAGATGATCCTATAAATTCCGAAAACCCGGAATCCATATTTTGTCAGAAAGTTTATGAACGTCCGGATGGCAATCATGGCAACAAGAAAAGCCACAACGTTACCAATCAGCAAAAGATTTATATTTTCAGAATTGAAGCTCCCACCCATCTTATAGTACTTCAGAAGCTTATACCCTGTTGCTGCCGTCATGGTTGGGACAGCCAGGAAGAATGAGAACTCGGCGGCAGCTTTGCGGGTCATCTTTTGCGCCATCCCTCCGATGATTGTCGCCGCAGAGCGCGAAACTCCGGGTACCAGTGCAATAAGCTGAAACATCCCAACGCCAAAGGCCTTCAGAAAACTGATTTCATGTCCGGCCGTCGATACGCCTGAGCTGGCATGTGTTTCATCTTTGAACAATTTATCCACAAAAAGCAGAAAAACACCTCCCAGCAATAAGGTCCAGCCTACTACTGTTACATTTTCTAGCAGGGCATCAATTTTATCTCCGAGTAAGAAGCCTACTATGGCCGCGGGAATAAATCCGACCAATAGCTTGAGATAAAAGGAAAAAGTCTGAAAAAAACGCTTGAGGTATAGCAAAACCACTGAAAGTATTGCTCCCAGCTGTATGGCTACTGTGAATGTTTTAGTGAATTCATCCGAGGCTATTCCCATAACGGAAGAGGCAATGATCATGTGTCCCGTTGAAGAAACAGGAAGAAACTCGGTAAGTCCTTCTATTATTCCTAATATAATACTTTGTACAACCGTCATGTTTATAAAGATTTATGAAATTCTTGCGTATTTGTTTCTTTCGCAACCAGCCATTTTTCTGCATCCAGAGCAGCCATACATCCGGTACCTGCTGCGGAAACCGCCTGACGGTATATTTTGTCCTGAACATCCCCGGCAGCAAATACACCTTCGATACTGGTGTGCGTACATCCCGGAATCGTTTTGATGTATCCCTGATCATCCATATTGAGCTTGCCTCTAAAGATGTCTGTGTTAGGATGATGGCCAATAGCAATAAAAAATCCCTGGACATCAATATGTTTCTCTTCACCTGTAATTACATTTGAGAGACGTGCTCCTGTAACCAGCTGATCTCCAGTGATTTCTTTCGTTTCATGGTTCCACAGTATTTCTATATTGGGAAGATTTTTGACCCGCTGCTGCATGGCTTTAGATGCCCGAAGCTCATCTCTACGGACAATCATATAGACCTTCCGGCATAATTTGGAAAGGTAGCTGGCTTCCTCAGCGGCGGTATCTCCTCCACCTACGATGGCAACATCCTGACCCCG
>JBBRLW010000170.1:0-5359 GCA_038231115.1 Bacteroidia bacterium | reverse complement strand
CTTCGAAGCCGGAGCGGATGATCTTGATGTAGAAGTAACAGCCACTGAGGATCAGCAGACAGCTACAGAGCAACAGCCTGCAGTAGAAGCTGAAGCTCACAATACGAATGAAGCCGCAGCCACTAACGAAGCTGATGCATCAGGATCAACGGAAGAATAATTTTCTTTAGCATAAGCATTATAAAGGCTTTGAGGGAAAGGAAATAGCTTCTTTACTCTCAAAGTCTTTTTGTTTTGAAGACTATTCCGGATACATTAGTATTCCCGGATGAATTTGAGGTTAACAAAGCGCCATGCTTTCATTAAGAGGGAAATTAGTTAGAACATTATCAATCAAACATTTAAATAGAATTTAAACGAAAAATACTATGGCAATTACAGCAGCTGACGTAAACAAGCTCAGAACCATCACCGGAGCCGGTATGATGGATTGTAAGAAAGCACTCGAAGAAACCAATGGTGACTTTGAGGCAGCAATTGATCATCTCCGTAAAAAGGGCCAGAAAGTCAGCGCGAAGCGTGCTGATCGTGAAGCCAATGAGGGAGTTGTCATTGCGAAAACAACGCCTGATAACAAGCACGGTATCGTGATCAAGCTCACCAGCGAGACAGATTTCGTTGCTAAAAATGCAGACTTCATCAAGTTTGGAGAAAGCATTGCAAACAAGGTTATCGAATCTCTGCCGAAGGATGTTGAGGCGCTGAAAGCACTCAGCCTCGATGGCAAGACAATCGGAGACCAGATCGACGAGCAGGTAGCACGTATCGGTGAAAAGATTGATGTAATTGACTATGAGCTTCTCGAAGCCGAGACGGTTGTAGCTTATAACCATGCAGGGAATCGTATCGGAGTATTGATCGCTATGAATCAGCACCCATCCGAGGCAATCATCAGCGCTGGAAAAGATGCAGCTATGCAGGTAGCAGCAATGAATCCGGTGGCATTGCACGAAAATGACGTGGATGCATCGGTTGTTGAGCGGGAGATGGAAATTGCACGCGAGCAAATCCGCCAGGAAGGCAAGCCCGACCACATGGTCGAGAAAATCGCTCAGGGCAAGCTCAATAAATTTTACAAGGACAATACGCTTGTCAATCAGGATTTTGTAAAGGATCCTTCCAAGACGGTCCGCAAGATGTTGACGGATACACATCCGGAGCTGGAAATCAGCAAATTCAAGCGCGTAGCGCTCGGGGAATAATCTCCGCTGTTCTATATTCTACAAGCCTCCTGAACGCCGTTCGGGAGGCTTTTTTTGTGTCTGTTAGGCTGATAATTTTCTGCCGACGAGACACAAAAAAGCCGGATCCTCGGGTAGAAGATCCGGCTTATAAGCAGGATTTAATTATAGCTGAAAATTACTCTTTGATCAGCCTGATGGTCTGCTGATAGTCAGCAGTTTTGATGCTGATAAGGTACATTCCCTGAGATACTCCGTTCAGAGATACCGTCTGGCGTGCTGCCGGAGTATAATTCTGAATGGAAAGGATACGTCCCTTTAGATCACGGATTTCTACCGTCATGGCTTTGCTAAGATCTGTTCCTTCTATGTAGAACTCTGATTGTGCTGACGCAACCGGATTCGGATACAGGCGATAAGTATTTGCCAGACTGCTGATAGAGCTTATTCCGGTGAAAGTGTAGGCAAAAGCAGAGGAAGTCGCCGAACATCCATTGGAGTCAATAATAGCCACTTTGTAGCTTCCGTTGACTAATGGAACATAGCTCTGGGAATCTGCCTTGTTGAGCAGGCTGCTTCCGAGGTACCACTGATATTTCTTTGCTTTGGTAGAAGTCAGGATATTTCTTGCCGTAGCAATTGAAGGAGCAGGAGTCATAGGATAAATCGTTGCCGTTTGTGGCGCTGATGAATCCTTGCATCCAAGTCCGTTATCTATTGTTACATAATAGGATCCGGAAGTTTTGGTGTTAAAGCTTGCTGTGGTAGCTCCAGCAATTTTACTTCCGATGCTGCTATACCACTGGTAGCTGTATCCGGATACATTGCTGGCCGTCAGTGTTATACTGTCTCCGAAACAGAGCGGCTTGGTAGCAGATGAGGACACGGTATTAACAGGGGGCGTAGAGAAACTAACCGTAGTATCTCCGGCTTTGGTTATACACCCTTTGCTCGACGCAGTCAGAGAGTATGTTCCCGCTTTGGTCGCGTTAAATGACGTGGATGAATCTCCAGTTGAGATGTTACTGTTATAATACCACTGATAATGTACTCCAGCTACTTTAGCCGTGGATATTTTCACGGTATCGCCTGTACAGCGGCTAATGCTTCCGTTGATTTTATACACAGGTTTGGCCGGAGAAGGCTGCACGGAAACCGTATCCGCTAAAGAAGTAGCCGCACATCCGATGCCATCAGTTACAGTCAGGGTATATAGTCCGGCTTTGCGGGCATAGTAGCTGAATCCGGTTGCGGAAGAAACAGCAGTTCCGTTGAGCTTCCAGATATAGGTATAAGCTCCGGTGGTACCTGAGCTGAGCTGGAGGGAATCGCTTCCGCATACACTCTGCTTGCCTGCGGGCGATATAGTCGCTGAAGGAATCGCATTGGCGCTGGCTTTAAACGGAGCCGTTTCCCCGTAGCAGCCATTCAGATCCATAACACGTCCTACAATGGAAGCGGAAGATTTGGTATAGTAGAAGCTATCGTATTTAGATTCCTGAGGGACTTTGTTCGATGTATAGCTATACAGATATCCGGCGGATTGCGGAGCCAGAGAGAGGCGCAGGCTATCTCCGGTACAGAAGGCTGTTTTGCTGCCTGTATTAAACGTAGCCACAGGTGGAGTAGGGCAGGCATCGGCACGGGCAAGGAATATATCTCCGGCGCCATAGCTGGTGAGAGTAATAGAGCCAAAATCAGCAGTTCCGGTAGCGGTGGTAGTATTGTTTGCAAACTGTCCGGTAATCATATAGGTGCTTCGGAATGCAGCAATATCGTTCGGGACATCATATTGCGAACCTCCCGCCTGATCTGCCCAGAGTGCAGTACCGGAGGAATCATAAGAAATAGTAAAGATATCGCGGTCGCCAGTGGAGGACAGCGTGGTAGAACCGAATGTTCCTTTGGAAGCAAATATACCTGCCGCCATCACGTTTCCGGAGTCAGTAACATCTAATGAGGTAACTACATCGGAGAATGTCTTATCTGCCGTGCCGAAGGTACGTCCCCAGATAGCATTGAGTGCGGTGTCCATCTTGACAATATATCCGTCAAGTAATGCCTTGGAACGGAGGGTAATTCCATCAAATTTCAATGAATCCGTACAGGATCCCCCTGCATAGATATGTCCGAACTTATCCGCTTTAATTTCGCTCATATATTCATTGAACCTGGTTGCGTAGGTCTTGTAACGCATAATTGCTCCGGTAGAAGAGTATTTGATAAGGAAGAGATCCCATCCCTTTTTATTGATAATCGTATCGCTTCCAATAAACACAGTATCAGAGTAACGACCTGTCAGATATACATTATTAGCAGGGTCAGTACATATATTGACGCCCAATTGGGTTCCTGCTCCGGTGACGGTATTTGCCCAAAGGAAATTTCCGTTACGATCCAGCTGGGCAATAAAAGCTTCCTGACCTTTGTAGTGGCTGGTACTGATTTTCCCAAAAGTAGAGGTACTGTCTGTAAATCCGCTGATGGTAGAAGTACCATTTTTATCCGTAGAGATTTGATAGGAAGATTCATTGCCAATATCTCCGGCGCTTACTGCCCATTTCAGCTTGCCGGTGGAGGTGTATTTGGCTACAAACACATCGAATCCGCCAGCAGAAGTAAGTGTTGTTTCGTTTGGCTGCTTCAGTCCGAGCGCTACGGTATCACCGATTCCTCCACCCGCAGCGAAGTATCCAGTGATATAAACGTTATCAGAGTCATCCAGAGACACACCATTAACGCCATCGGAAAATCCACCAACAATCGTCTGTATCCACATCAGGTTGCCTGCCGGATCATATTTGGCCAGATATCCATCCGTGAAGCTGGTTCCGGAGGTTTTGACCGTTTTAGAGTTTGGAGAGCTTCCGAATATATTAGTCGCCAGAAATCCGCCCACTATATAGCTATTTCCCTGATGGTCGATAGCTAAGCCGTTTGAGGCATCGTTGACATTTGTAGCTCCGGCCTTGACCGCCCAATGATAGCTCGGCTGCGAGAAGCCTATGGTCGTCGCGCCGAGGAGCATCGCCCAGAGCGCAAACATTTTCGTAGATATATTGTACATCTGTTTCATAGCCGTAAATATAGGAAGATGATTTGAGAAAACAGGAAATCGGAAAATCGTTCCTGTTTCTAATATCTAAATAAATAATTTTGCACGGGATATTTTCAGCTATAAAATCTATTAGATGCCATCGCCGCTCCTCCGGATATTGATCTGCTTCATCGCTGGAATACTGATTCCGGTAGAGGTTCCGGTGCTGCTTCTGATTATGGTTGCGCTGGTCGGATTTGGGCTTGCAATCAAATGGCCACGCCTCATGGCTATTCCGCTCATTATTTGCGGAATGCTAACCGTTTCGCTGCACCGTCCATATCAGCAGCCTGACTATTTTGCGAGGGTTTCATCTACCGATGCGCATTTGCTCATCCGCCTGGAACAAAGTCCGCAGCATAAGGGTAAACATCTCCGGACGGTGGCGGAAGTGCTGGGTAGGATTCCTGTAAAGGATACAGTAGTTCAGCGTACTTCCGGACGTGTCCTGCTGTATTTACCGGATTCTGGTATCTATGCCGGACTTGGGTATGGCGATGAGCTATTGATCCCTGCGCAGCGCTGCCATCTGATTCAGGACAAGAAACCTGTTCCCGGGACAGCTTTTAATTCCTTCAGCTTCGCGAGATATTGTGCCGGTCAGGAATTATACTACTCGGCTTTTCTGAAGCCTCGGGATATTATTATATCAGGACATAATTCCGGAGCCATCGTGCAGCGCTGGCTCCATAGGCTGCGTATCCAATGGCTGGCGGAGTTCCGGAAGTATATAACAGACTCCAGGTCTGCAAGCTTTATGCAGGCGCTGGTACTCGGGGAAAGTTCCGGACTGGAGCGTGACCTGATGTCAGACTATGCCATTGCCGGGACGCTCCATGTCCTTAGCGTCAGTGGAATGCATGTCGGGATTATTGCGCTGATGCTCGGGATGGTGCTGATGCCCATCCGCAGGCATCAGCACCTGAAGTGGCTCTGGCTCGGACTGATTGTCTCGGGCGTATGGATGTATGCGTTTCTCAGCGGATTATCACCTGCCGTTATCCGCTCGGCGCTGATGCTCAGCTTTATATTTACCGGACGTACCTTAGGGAAGGCATCGAATATGTATAATGCCGTATAT
>JBBRLW010000169.1:0-5395 GCA_038231115.1 Bacteroidia bacterium | reverse complement strand
GTAGGCCGGACCAAAGAAAGCAAATATCTTCCGCCAGCCTGACTTTTTTGACGTTAAATCAATGGACTCGTGTACATCGGCCAGGCTTCTGGTCGAGCCTTCATTATCTGTATATGACATCTAAATTCGGAGTGTTTCAGTTTGAAATCAGGCTTTCGGTGTGGAGGTCTACGCCGTATCGGATTGCTGCCAGGAGTACGTCAGTGTTTATATCCTTTAAGCTTTTGAATCTGATGCAATATCCGGTGATGCTCGCCTTGCCTAATGTATTTCCGTATGTTTTGAGCAGATAAGTCTTATCCTCAATGCCCAGGATATAGATGGAAATTCCGGTTGTGTTTGCACTCATACCAATCTGAAAAAACTCACGGGTTTTACCATCAGCATATTTTATCGTACGGACTCCGTATCCTATATTGGGATTACTGACCGTTTTACCGTCACTATTTTTACCGTCCTCAAACCATAGCTTACACCCAGGCATTACCTGAAGTATGAAGGTATGCAACTGATACATCTCACTCTGCTTTGGTTCAGGCTGGCTGGAAATATAGGTATCTATCTGTTCTCGAATATTCATAAGAGTGTAAAATACAGGCTGATTATTCTCCTTTTCTAAATCTCGCTTTACTTTTCGATATGCAATAATTCAAATGGAAACAAGGCTATACTTTGTGAATTTTCTCCGGAACAAATCTAAGAAAAAATGCACACAAAAATAAATTTTTAGGGAAGCCTAAAAATTTTATAGCTTCTCTGACAATATATTTCTGGCGACCTGAGCGGAGATGGTCAAGAGAGATTCATTTTCGAGGCGGAGCTGGACACTCTGGTCATACGCAAAGATTTTTTCGACAATGAAGCGAATTCCCAGGACGAGGTTTTGCGATCCGAGATATTGCAGAAATTCTTTGGAATGGTCTTTCACTCCGATGATGACTCCTGCCTGCTGCTCGGGTAATTCAGATAGGAGTACTGCTTTTCGGGGGTGATAATTTCCCTCTACATCGGGAATGGGATCGCCGTGGGGATCGAATTTTGGAAATCCCAGGAAATTATCGAGGCGGTGCGTCAGTTCCGGAAAATCAATATGTTCGAGCTGCTCCGCCATGTCATGGACTTCATCCCAGGCAAAATGCAGCTTATTGACGAGGAATACTTCCCACAAGCGATGCTTGCGAATGAGGCGCTTGGCCTGAGACTCTCCCTCCGGAGTAAGGCTGACTCCCTTGTATTTCTGGTAGTTGATGAGGCCCTTATCGGCCAGGCGGCGAAGCATGTCGGTTACAGATGCGGCGGCATTGCTCATCAATGCTGAAATATCGTTGGTTCCTACGGCTGCGGCACTTTCAGTTTGCAGCTTGTAGATGGATTTAAGATAATTTTCCTCGGAAGGGCTGAGCTGCATAGAGTATCAAAATTAAGGAATCGGAGGGGAATAGAAACGCGGGCACTAATTGTGTCCAATATTTGCAATATCTTTGAGAGCCATTGATTAAAAAATGAAAAAGATATTAGTCGTATTAGGATTGTGCGGAGTTATTGGATTAGCCAGTTCCTGCCAGAAGGATCGTTGTCCTGCAAATGTGATGATTAAAGCGGAAAAGTCTTCAGTTCGCGCTTAATTCCATCATTCACAAGAACTTATGAACTTTCTTCCTCTTAAAACTCAGGAGGATGTTGACGCTGCCGTCAGGACTTCGTTTGAACATCCTGTGCTGATATTCAAGCATTCCAGCCGCTGCAGCATTAGCCGGACTGCATTAGACAGGTTTCAGCGGGCAGCAGACCGTGCTGGCAAATCTTTGCCATCAGTTTATTTTGTGGATGTTGTAGATGACAGGCCTGTATCCATGTATATTATGGAAGTAACGGGTGTAACGCATCAGTCTCCGCAGCTCCTTGCACTCAGCGGAGGGAAAAGCCTCTACGATGGCTCGCACATGAGCATCTATCTGGATGAAGCTATGGCTTCTATCCAAAAATAATTTCCAGTCCCTGTTTAACATCCGGATGCAGGCTTAGCGCCACAGGACAGGTATTCGCTATTTTAGTCAGGATTTCTTTTTGCTGATCGGTAACTCCGTGCGCAATAACGACGAGCCGGATATTAATCTCTGCAATTCTGCGCGGATTTGAAGCCATTACTTTGGTTACTTCCGCAGACATATCTCTAATGGAAATATCCCGTCCTTCAGCTCCAATAGCCATTGTTGTAATGATGCAGGAAGCGAGGGAAGTGGCAGTGAGATCGGTTGGGGAGAATGCCTCTCCTTTGCCATGATTATCGACCGGAGCATCAGAGAGGATGCTTGTTCCGGAGGCCAGATGGACTGCCTCACAGCGGAGATTTCCAATATATTTAACGGTAGAAGTTGCCATATTCAGATTATTGAGCAAATTTAGAAATAAGGGATGAAATCAACCGAGATAAATTCATTTGTGGTTCCGTTTTTGAGCATATTACATCGAAAAGCGTCAGAAAAAGGGCTGATAATGCCTAAATTTGACACATCTTCATGGAGTTTTGATATTGACTCCATAAGCGAACAACGATGCAGGAAGAAATTATTACTCCGCTGGAAGCGTCCCCCAAAAAAGAAAGACTATATAAGAAACCTTCCTGGCTGAAGGTGAAGCTCCCTGTGGGAGAAAGCTATAAGAAAGTCAGGAATATTGTGGACAGCTATAAGCTTCATACGATATGTGAGAGTGGAAACTGTCCGAATATGGGCGAATGCTGGGGTGCTGGAACGGCGACGTTCATGATCCTTGGGAATGTTTGTACCCGGTCATGCTCCTTCTGTGCCGTAGCGACAGGCCGTCCACTGACTCTTGATCTGGATGAGCCACGTAGAGTCGCCGAGGCGGTTCAGCTGATGGGAATCAAACATTGTGTCATTACATCAGTTAATCGGGATGAATTAAAAGACAAAGGCGCAGAGATATGGGCATCCACCATTAGGGAAGTGAAGCTGGCGAGTCCGGGTACTACCATTGAAGTACTTATTCCGGATATCAAAGCGCAGTGGGATGCACTTGAGTTAATCGTTAGAGAAGGTGCAGATGTTGTTTCACATAATATGGAGACGGTTAAGCGCTTATATAGGCGTGTACGTCCTCAGGCGAAATATGAGCGTAGCTTAGAGCAGATAGCGCGTACGCGGGAGCTGGGCGCGCGGACAAAGTCGGGCTTCATGCTCGGGCTGGGTGAAACAGAGGAAGAAATCATTGAGCTGATGCATGATCTCCATGCACAGGGACTTGAGGTGCTGACAATCGGTCAATACCTTCAGCCCACGGCATTGCATCTGGAAGTTTCGGATTTCATTACGCCTGAAAAATTCGCTTTTTATCGCGATAAGGGTTATGAAATCGGATTCGATTATGTAGAGTCCGGGCCGTTGGTACGCTCTTCCTATCACTCTGAGCGGCACGTGAAGCCCAACCGGTCGGAAATAATCGTATAATTATATAGATCAGTCTCCGATGTTGCCCTGAATTTGTCAGCGGAAAAGTGATAAAATATTCCGATTTTTGGGGAGAACATGCAGATGAGATCGGTGAATGGGCAGAAGTATTAAGTGCTTAAGCAAACATTCATTAAATTTGTTTTTTGAATTGAATAATAGGATGAATAAAAAAGTTAAATCAGGCATGATAGCGCTGGCCTTAGCCGGAGTTATTGCATTGCCGATGTCAGAGCGCATATTTGAGCGTTTTGAGCATCTTCAGGAGTCTTATGGAGGAGGAGAAGATGAGGAAGGCGAATCTGCCGAGTGGGCAGGCGCATCGGCCTGGCGGAATGCTGTTGCCGGGGCTGCATCATCGGACGTATATAACGCAGTGATGCGTCAGGTAGATTCACGCGATTTATCTCCATCTTACAACAAGAATGGTGATGCCTTGCAGTGGACTGAACTTGGTCCGGATAATATCGGAGGCCGGACGTATGCTATCGTAGTAGATAAAGATAATCAGAGTACACTCTATGCCGGAGCCGCATCAGGGGGAGCATGGAAGTCCACCAATGGGGGATCTACATGGAAAAGAGCAACCGTAATTGATGGCGGACGCGCTAATTACTGCGTTAGAAGCATGATCCAGACATCGTGGGGCGATGTGTATTATGGAACAGGAGAGAACTCCTTTGGGAGTGGTGCACAGGCAGATGGAAATACGAGTAATATCGGAAGAGGGATATTCCGCTCTAAAGATGGAGGCGTTAGCTATAATCAGCTAAAAGCGACTGATCCTACCCGTCCGTATGCTAACAGCAGCGATTATGACTACATCTATACTATGGGAGAGACCACAAACGGGACTCTTTTAGCGGGTACAGAAGGGGGATTAAAAATGAGTACCGACAGCGGAAACTCCTGGACTAATATTGCGGCTGCAAAAACAGCCGGAGGAAACAGTGTAGTGCGCGCCTCGGCGATGGCTATTAGTCCAGATAAGCGGACAATTTTTGTGACCCTTCAAAATCGTTCTGCATCAAACGCAGCTTTGATCAGAAGTCAGGATGGTGGTAAAACATGGACACGTGTTGGAAACAATACCAATAACGGGAGCGTTAAAATTGACATTCCACTTTCCACGCTTGAGATAGCTATTTCAGAGTCTGACCCTAATGTCGTGTATCTTAGCGCGGCCTGGGCAAGCTTTGGTCCGGACGACAAGCGCACCTATCATTTGAATAACATATACAGATCAGAAGATACCGGATCTGTATGGTCTATAGCACTTAAAGGCGGAAGCGTATATCTGGATCCTTTCATACAGGATCCGAATGGTAAAAATCCACAGGGTCACTATGACAATTGTATCGGAGTTGATCCTAAAGATCCGAACCACGTATTCGTAGGTGGGGTGCATCTTTTTGAAGGGAAGAAAGATGCAAATAGCACTATTTTCCAGTGGAAGCAGGGCGCATCCTTATCGGGGAACTTTACCAGCAAATATATCCATGCGGATAAGCACAGGATCGTATTTGACTCGAAATCTACTCCGAATGTGATTTATGTAGGATCAGATGGAGGAATAGCCAAGTCTTCCAATTTTCAGTCTAAAACGAGCGAATCAAGCTGGAGCAGGCTGAACTACGGATATTCTGTTACACAGTTTTACTCCGTTGACGGTGGTTTCGAAGATATTAACCTCGCCATTGGAGGAGCACAGGATAACGGGACTATGAAAGTCAGCAAGAGCGGAATAACACTCCAGAACGGAGATGAAATCAACGGTGGAGATGGAGCCTACTGCGCTGTCTCGAAAATTGATCCGCGTATTTACATCGTATCCAGTCAGTATGGAAATGCAGAGCGTGGACTTAACGGAGACAACTTCACTACCATTTATGGCGATAATGATACTCGTGATAAAAACACAGGAT
>JBBRLW010000168.1:0-5456 GCA_038231115.1 Bacteroidia bacterium | reverse complement strand
GGCAGCGCTTCGGAAACCGGATCGGAATTTATCACTCCAAGTTCACTGCCAACGAGCGGGTAGAGATTTGGAACAAAGTACTGGCAAAAGAGTACGATATTGTACTCGGAGTCCGCAGCGCCTTGTTCCTGCCTTTTGATAAGCTCGGATTGCTTATCGTTGATGAGGAGCATGAGTCGAGCTACAAGCAGTATGAACCTTCACCCCGTTTCCATGCCCGGGATGCTGGAATCTACATGATGACCATCCACAAGGGAAAAACGCTATTGGGTACGGCAACCCCATCCTTTGAATCCTTTTTCAATGCACAGCGTAGCAAATACGGATATGTGCGCCTTGACTCACGTCATGGAGATATTCAGCTTCCCGAGCTTATCATGGCAGACATCCGCGCGGAGCAGAAGAAGAAAACGATGCGCTCCCACTTCACAAGCGTATTATTTGATGAAATGTCCAATACGCTCGAGACTAAGGGACAGGTTATCCTATTTCACAACCGCAGGGGATACGCTCCGGTACTCGAATGTCAGTCCTGTGGATATGTTCCGCAGTGCAAGGACTGTGATATCAGCCTTACCTATTATCAGGCCTACAAACAGCTCCTATGCCATTATTGTGGATACAAAGAGGATATTCCACGTACCTGCAAGGTTTGCCAAAGCACATTGCTGAAGATTGTCGGATTTGGTACGGAAAAGATCGAGGATGATCTCAATCTTTATTTCCCTGCCTATAAATCCCTGCGTATGGATCAGGACAGCACGCAGAAGAAGCATTCCTATACCAATATCATCAAAGCTCTTGAGGATGGCTCTGCTCAGATTCTCGTAGGAACCCAGATGGTTGCCAAGGGACTGGATTTTGAAAGCGTACGTGTGGTAGGCATTCTGAATGCAGATCAAATGTTGCGGCAGCCTGATTTCCGTGCCGTAGAGCGGAGCTATCAGCTGATGGCGCAGGTATCAGGCCGCGCAGGCCGCAGAAATATCCAGGGCAGGGTAGTAATCCAGACTTCTACGCCCCATCATCCCGTATTTGAGCATCTCCTGAAATACGATTACGAGGGATTTTATAACGTGCAGATTAATGAGCGGCTGTACTATCGATATCCGCCTTTTTACAAGCTCATCAAAATTATCCTCAAGGATAAGGATAATAAGAAGCTTGAAAAAGGTGCTCTTGAATATACTTCGAAGCTCAGAGATCATTTCGGTGCCCGTATTCTGGGACCTGAGTACCCGACGGTCAGCCGGATACGTGGGAATTACATCATGCACATTATGGTCAAGCTGGAACGCTCCGGAATCAGCCATGATGAAGTAAAACAGATGATTGCCATCGAAATGAGCAACTTCAAATCCATTAAGGAATTCAAAAGTATCCGCCATTATATCGACGTAGATCCTGCATAGCGTCCCTTCCTGCTTTTATTTCAATCTATACCTTGAGAATTATCTAATTTATCCGACTTTTGCAGAAAATTTTGCTTGATGAACAAAAAGATAAGCCTCGGAAATTTTTTCCTCCTGGTTGCCTTTGTCTTCGTGACATTGGCCTTAACCTGGTATAACTTCCGCAGAGATAATTACGTCGCAAATCAGAATGATGAGGATGGTATGGATATCAGCTCTCCTTACTATGCAGATCGTACCGTAGGCGGAATGAATGAGCCTGCCCCGGGACACTATAGCAAAATTGATGAAGAAGGCGAGCGTGACCAGGACATGAAAAAGCCGGAAGGCCTCAATGAGCGATACAAGGAGAAATTCGATACCGCTGGGCAATATCTTAAGAACAAGCCGGAAGGCCAGGATGTCATTACGGATGAGAAGCATTCGTCTAAAATGATGAATAAGGATTCCAATCATATCGGATCCCAGCTCGGAATCGAAGAAAATGCAAAAATGCATGATAATCAAGTTCCTAAGAACGCCGCACCATCTAAAAAGAAATAATAATTCTCAACATGAAGATTAAGATATTTATACTCTCCCTCGTAGCAGCTTTCACGCTAAGCTCCTGCAATTTCGGATATCGCTATAAAGCCGAGGACCTTGCGCTTCCTATCCTCAAAGCTCTTCAGCATAATAATGTAGATAGAGCCATTGATCTCCTGCCTTTGCGCAAGGACATCAATTCACTGACTTATGGAAATCCTGCATTGCTTGGCATGCAGTACTACAACAAATATTCACAGACATACAACTACAAAAATCTCGTCGCTAAAATGACAAGCGATTTTTCAACTGCGCAGTATCTGACTAAAGCCAACAACCTCGAATGGAAAGATGTTCAGGTTGGCTCTATTACTCCTGAGGAAGTCAATGCCGATGGTGCAGGATATACGCGCGTAACCGTTGACCTCAAATTTCCGGGCGGAAACTGGATCATGGCTTATAATGCCATCAAGTCCCAGTCTAACGGATGGTTCCTCGCAAATGACGTGTATTTGGCGAAGAAAAAGTAGAAAACATATATTTTATCTGAAAAAGTCCTGCATTGCGGGACTTTTTTGTTTCCAGGAATGTTAAAGGATAAATTCTAAAAAATCAAAAGCATGAATAAAATAGTCCGGTTATTTAAGACCTATGCACTGCATCTACTATTGATCCCTGGGATCGCTTTTTCCTATTCGAGCTGCTCCAAAAGCGGAGGTGTCAATATTTTTTCTCTTGATGATGATAAAAAGCTCGGTGATCAGACCTCAGCTGCCATTGAGGCAAATCCTTCCCAATATCCACTATTGAGTCCTTCCCAATATCCAAAGGCTTATGAGCATATAAATGGAATTGTAAACACAATCCTTAACTCAGGCAAGGTTGTCCATAAGGATGATTTTGTATGGACGGTTAAGATTATACATGATGACTCAACTCTAAATGCTTTCTGTGCACCCGGAGGAAAGGTCTACGTTTATACCGCTCTTATCAAGTACCTTGATAATGAGGATCAGCTGGCCGGAGTCCTGGCGCATGAGATTGCTCATGCTGACCGCCGCCATATTACCAATCAGATGACAACCGATTACGGATTATCAACACTCGAAAGCATCGTATTGGGAAATAATCCGAATGCACTAACTCAGGTAGCCAATCAATTGGCATCATTGAAATTCTCCCGCGGACATGAAGCGGAAGCTGATGAGTACTCCTCTATTTATTTGTGCCCTACAATATATCAGGCTGATGGTGCAGCGGGATTCTTTACCAAGCTTGCTGCTACTGGACAGGGTTCCAAAACTCCTGCCTTTCTCAGTGATCACCCAAGTGATGCAAGCCGTATCACCAATATTCAGAACAATGCTAAATCACTGAATTGTGGAGAGAAATCAGCACACACTGCTTCATATCAGGATTTTAAAAACAGCCTGCCATAGTCTAAATTTTAGGCTTAACCGGATTGCTTATCACCGGATTCTGATGCTGCTGTGCTCTGGAATCTGCTGCGCCTAATGAGTCAACCGATAGCTGGAGGCACTCATTCATCAGCATCGGATGCATCTTATAAAAGTTGATGTTGCGCATTAAATCCTTGACCTGCATATTATTATGCTTCGCAATCACTGAGTAATACTGTCTGGTATAAATATCATTGGAATCCTGAGCTAAAGTACCGTTCGTACATTTTGCCTCGGCAATAAATATATCTGAAAATACTTGCGCCATTTTCTCCTTACCAAGTATGTCCTGGGGAACTTGGGCTGAATTTTTTGAACCGCATGAGCTAATCGTAGTTGTAAGGCATACAATTACAACAAGACGCTTATAAAAATTGATATGGTAGATATTCAAAACAGACTCAAAGATATAAAATCTACGCTGCCCGGGGATGCTGTTACTCTAATTGCAGTATCCAAGAATCATCCGTCTGAGTCAATTATGGAAGCATACGAAGCGGGTCAGAGAGATTTCGGCGAAAATCGTGTTCAGGAATTATGTGGAAAATACGAAGCACTCCCCAGGGATATTCAGTGGCATTTGATTGGGCACCTCCAAACCAATAAGGTACGTCAAATCGCATCCTTTGTATCGATGATCCATTCTGTAGATTCCTTACGCTTACTGGAAGAAATTAGTCTGCAGGCCATCAGGCACAACCGTCAGATTGATGTATTGCTTCAAATATACATTGCCGAAGAAGAGTCAAAATTCGGCCTCGACCAGACAGAAGCACTTGATATTATTCAGCACCACTCCAATTTCCCGGGCGTGAGAATTTCCGGACTTATGGGTATGGCTACCAATACCTCCAATGAGATACAGCTGCGCAAAGAATTTTCAGGACTTGGTCATTTCTTCCAACAAATCAAGTCGAGCTACTTTAGCGACGAAGTCAGCTTTAGTGTCCTCTGCATGGGAATGTCAGGCGATTATAAAATTGCCATCGAAGAAGGCAGCAATATGGTACGCATTGGCTCTGCCATATTTGGCGATAGAGTGATGTAATGCCTGCATTTTTAGGGCAATTTGTCATATTGCTCACATGGCACATCCATTGATTCCCCCGCCTGTAAACAAAGAAATATTATGTCCAAAGGAAATCTTAGTGTCCATACCGAAAACATTTTCCCGATCATCAAGAAATTTCTCTACTCAGACCATGAGATATTCTTGAGAGAACTGGTTTCAAATGCTGTGGATGCTACGCAGAAGCTCAAGACGCTCGCCACATCCGGTGAGTATAACGATGAGCTTGGAAATATAGACGTAGAGGTAATCCTCGATAAAGAAGCCCGTACCCTGACGATTAAAGATCGCGGAATTGGAATGTCCGCTGAGGAAGTCGAAAAGTATATCAATCAGATTGCATTTTCCAGCGCGGAGGAGTTTGTTTCCAAATATGCAGACAAGTCCGAAACGACCAATAATATCATCGGACATTTTGGACTCGGATTTTACTCTGCCTTTATGGTCGCCGGAAGAGTCGAGTTCACCACGCAGAGCTACCGCTCGGAAGATGAATCAATCCTATGGAAATGCGATGGATCTACTTCCTATGAAATGGAGCCGACCGAAAAAGCAGAGCGCGGTACCACTATTACACTCTACATAAACGACGATGCCGAAGAATTTCTGGACGAAAGTCGGATTAAAGCGATCCTGCAGAAGTATTGCTCGTTCATGCCCGTCCCTGTCAAGTTCAATGAGGAGGAAGTTAATAAAAATAAGCCTTTATGGCTGAAAAAACCGGCTGATATTTCCAATGAAGAATATGAAGACTTCTACGCCCAGCTATATCCTTATGCCGAAAAGCCTCTGTTCTGGATACATCTCAATGTAGATTATCCCTTCAATATGACGGGTATCCTCTATTTCCCTAAATGGACTGCGGATGTGGAGATGAAGCGTAATAAAATCCAGCTGTATAGCAATCAGGTATTTATAACCGATGAGGTCAAAGAGATTGTCCCCGAGTTCCTGACGCTCCTGCACGGTGTTATCGATTCCCCTGATATT
>JBBRLW010000167.1:0-5472 GCA_038231115.1 Bacteroidia bacterium | reverse complement strand
TCTGCCTTGGGAGCTGCCTTCTTGCCAAATTTGCCTTTGGGTGGCGCAAGCTTCTTGGCTTCAATCAGCTCATCGGCCTGCTCGGCAGTGATGGTTGCCGGATCGATGGATTTAGGAATCGTTACATTCAGCTTTTCATAGCTGATATAGGGTCCGAAACGTCCGTTGAGTACCTGAAGGGGCTTCCCGTGCAGGGTCATTTCGAGGATGGTCTTATTCTGCTTCTCCAGGCGCTTGGTCTGGAGTATCTCTATGGCGCGCTCATAGGTAATAGTATAAGGATCATCCTCTTTGGCCATGGAGTAAAACGCCTTCTGATGACCTACATAAGGTCCAAATCTGCCAACATTGACAATAACGGGCTCGTCCTCAAACATTCCGACTTCCCGTGGAAGCGTGAATAATTCTTGGGCTTCTTCGAGGCTGATATTTTCAATGAGCTGGCCACGTCGCATCTTGGCATAGACAGGCTTAGGGATAGCTTCGTCTTCACCGGGAGTGTCTCCAAGCTGGACATAGGGTCCGTACTTGCCCATCTTGGCGTAGATGTTTTTGCCGGTTTTCTCGTCCGCCCCCAGCAAACGCTCTCCTTTGACGTGAGCAGTTGTTTCAAGTGTTTCGACTACATTTTTGTGGAATGGGCTGTAAAACGAGCCCATCATTTCCTGCCACTCGCGGGTACCGCGTGCGATTTCGTCAAACTGTTTTTCGACGTTTGCTGTGAAATGATAATCCAGAACGTCAGCGAAATGCTCGGTGAGGAAATCACTGACCATTACTCCGATATTGCTCGGAATCAGCTTTCCTTTATCTCTTCCAAAGTTTTCTTTGAGAACTTCCTCCGTAATATCTCCGGTTTTATTTTCTACAAATGAATTTTTCTTCGCTTCACGTGCCAGTGCGGGGCCTTTCAGGGTCAGCAAACCGACACTACGTTCGGAGCCTTCCATTTCAGACTTGGTGACGTACTCCCGCTTCTGGATCGTGTTAATTGTAGGCGCATAGGTCGAAGGACGGCCTATTCCCCACTCTTCCAGTGCTTTAACAAGCGATGCCTCGGAGTACCGCGCAGGCGGACGGTTATATCGCTCGGCGGCCTGCATATCAATGAGCTCGAGGGATTCTCCTACTGCAATTGGAGGCAACATTCCTTTGACATCCTCATCTCCCTCGCTATCGTCGCGGCCTTCGAGATATACTTTCAGGAATCCATCAAATTTGAGCACTTCTCCGGTAGCTACCAGCTGATAATCCAGGTTGGTAGAGATATCAATTTTGACATTTGTGCGCTCTAACTGTGCATTTGCCATTTGCGAAGCGACGGTACGCTTCCAGATGAGGTCGTATAGCTTGCGCTCGCTGTCATCGGCGCCTGCGCTGTGATTCTGGACATAAGTAGGCCGGATGGCTTCGTGCGCTTCCTGGGCTGAGTCAGATTTGGTGGTATAACGCTTGGGATTCGCGTATCTATCCCCATACTGTGAACGGATCAGGGCTTCCATATCCGTGATAGAGCTTTCCGATAGGTTTACGGAATCCGTACGCATGTAGGTGATATGTCCGCCCTCATATAATTTCTGGGCGATCATCATCGTGCGGGTAACGGAGTATCCGAGCTTGCGGGATGCTTCCTGCTGAAGCGTAGAAGTAATAAAAGGGGCTGAAGGGGATTTATATCCCGGCTTCACCTCAATATCAGATATGGAAAAAACCGCCGAGCGGCAGCTTTCCAGAAACTGACGGGCTAATTCCTGAGTGTTGAATTTATGCGGAAGTTCTGCCTTTAATACCGCCTCCGAAATGATTCCCCTGGAATTAACGGGATGAAAATTCGCATAAATGCGATATTGCGACTTGTATTTGAAGTTAATAATTTCACGCTCGCGCTCTACAATCAATCGTACGGCGACTGACTGCACCCTTCCGGCAGAGAGCTGCGGCTTGACTTTTTTCCATAATACCGGAGAAAGCTCAAAGCCTACCAGCCTATCCAAGACCCTGCGTGCCTGCTGGGCATTGACCAGATTGATATCAATAAAGCGTGGATTCTCGATGGCCTTTAGAATGGCTGGCTTCGTAATCTCGTGGAAAACGATCCGCTTGGTCGTGAATTTATCCAATCCGAGGGCTTCTGCAAGGTGCCAGGAAATTGCTTCGCCTTCACGGTCTTCATCCGTTGCCAGCCAGACTTCTTCCGCCTTGCGTGCCATCGTTTTCAGGCGATTGACGACTTCTTTTTTGTCTTCCGGAATTGCATAATCCGGCTCAAAGTTGCGGGCAATATCTACGGATAATCCGCCCTCTGCCAGATCACGGATGTGCCCGTAGCAGGAGGTGACGGTAAAATCGCTTCCGAGGAATTTTTCAATGGTCTTGGCCTTCGCCGGAGACTCAACAATAACAAGATTTTTGGACATTGGCAATTACCCAGTGATTTCCGCCTATTGGTGGATGATCAGTTTCTGAGTGTAAGAATTTTTATCGGTACTAAGCTTTAGATAATAAATACCTGAAGCGGAAATATTGAAGTCTTTGGCAGTGAAGTTCATTAGGTTAAGTCCCTGAATCATATTGAGTCCGGAACGTTCTCCTACAGTCCTTCCCAACATATCTATTAGCTGGATACGCAGGGGTGCAAAATGATCGCCTTCAAAGCTAAGGGAAAAATCTCCAGTCGAAGGATTGGGGTATAGCTTAAGGCCAGTGAGGCTGCTTTGTTCAGCTTCATTGATTCCGTTAATTACGGTATAGCCTACACCAATATCATCGATATAGATATTGTTACCACCATCTGAGGTAAACTCAAACTTGATAATCAGATTGGGAGCCGAACGGAAATAGCTCAGAGAAACGGAATCTTTCCGCCATTGTGAGCTCGAGCTGGGCGAAAATGCTGCGCTCTGATTGGAAGAAACCGTAGGAAGCGTAAAGCGATCCTTGGCGTAAACCCGGACAAATGTATTTCCGCAATCTTTTGAGGCAAATACACGGAGGTAGTCATTGGACTGATCATCTTTGTTGGCATACGCTACATAGAATCGGAGCCTTTGCTCAATTGTCCGTGATAAATCAATCGGAGGCAGCGTAAATGAATAGGTATTGCCGCTGACGTTATTTCCGTTGCCGAAATTCTGTACGGTAGCAGAGCGGGATCCTGAAAAAGCAACGGAATTAGTGATAGTGAAACCTGTTCCGCCCGGTCCGCCCTGGGAGGTAGTCATTGATGCAGAGCCGAACGATCCACCCTCAAAGCCTTCCTTGTAAGGCGCCTTCAGGCTGGCAATTACAGGGATAACCGTTACGATATAGTTCTTGGTCTGGGTATCTGATCCGTTTCCATTGGAAACTTTCAGGCTTGCGGAATACGTTCCGGCGGTGTTATATTTTATGAGCGGATTCTGATCCGTTGAGGACGAAGGAGTTCCGCCCGGGAAGCTCCACTCCCAGGAAGTCGTAGCAGCATTATAGGATACATCAGTATATTGCATGGATGCGCCCTCACACAGGCCATATCCTTTAGCCGTAAAGTCAGCAATAGGAATACATCCTGTACCCTGAGAACCGACTAATAGTCCGGTGGCTTTCAGATTGTTGTAGCTGTAGATATTTGCTCGGTAGCTGGAAGCGGCATTATCCATACGATCTTTCTGCAGGGCAGTAAACATATACTGACAGTAAGAGTAGTCCATATAGTTCTCAATCATATCCTGGACATCCGGATTATCGTTATGGCAGGAATTACGTCCGGCAGGGCATCCAAAATTCGGATTAGCCGTCGGAGGCGTATCGTCCACGCCATCACCATAGGTACATCCCCCCTGGAAGGTATGATAGAGTCCGAGCCAATGTCCTATTTCATGCGTCAGGGTATTGGCATCGGCTTTTACCTGCTGTGCAATGACCACAATACCATCCGTTTTGGCAGAGGTTGCGGCATCCCATGGGAATTGAGCATAGCCCAATACGATTCCCTGAGTCGTCAGATTATTATTGATGGATTTCACCACCCAGATATTGAGATACTTTTTATTGTCCCAAAAATCAAGGGCTTTAACCTTGTCATCGGCATTATATGTCAGGTTAGAAGCACGACGTGTAATTCCTTCAGTACACCTTCCAAGAGGATCTTTAGTAGCAAGTCTGAATTCGTAGTGGCAGTCAGCGGCCAGCTTCTGGAATTTGGAATATACTTTGGAAATGTCCGCATTCTTTTTTCGGTAATTCTCATTCATCGTTTTGAGCTGATCGAGAATGTCATTTTTGGAAATGTTCTCCGTTCCGTATTGATGGATTATGTGGAAAACAACCGGAATATATTTGGTCGTGGTATCGGTGGCTTTGTTTTGAGCAAGACTCTGCTTACTGAATTGCGCCTGCGCTTTCAATTCATTTTTGAGCAGCTCAGGATTTTGGCGCAGCTGTGCCGCATGATACTCGTCCGTTCCGCAATGGATCTTATCCGGACCCTGAGCTGAAGCAGGAAGAGTAGTAGCTAAGCTTCCGGCCAAAAACAGGACCGCAAGCTGACGTTTAATTGTAGAAATCTTCATAGGCAATAGAGGACAGCAGAGCAGCTGATCAAGCAAAAAAAGTGCTTGAAAGCTGAAAACATAAGTCCTCATTTTGCAAATTTAGATTTTAAATCTATTTATTGTCCTGCCGCTTATGAAATAAGCACATCTGCCGGCTCAGCCTTAAAGGATTTCGCAGCAGGTACTATACGAATGCGGCTGACGCCTTCCCGCCTGCTTTTCTCGACAATAATCTGCGTTGAGATGCGCTCTTTCATCATTTCTATATGACTGATGACCCCTATGGTAATTCCGGTAGAACGAAGATTTTCCAGCGCCTGGATTACTGTATCCAGCTTGTCGTGATCAAGAGTGCCGAATCCTTCATCAATGAAGAGTGTTTTGATAGGCGCACTCCTCCCAGAGTAAGCGGATAATCCCAGCGCCAGAGAGAGACTGGCCAGGAAAGTTTCTCCGCCAGATAAAGTGTTGATGGGTCTGATGTTTCCGCCCTGTTCGTGGTCAACTACGCTAATGGAAAGCATTTCACTCCCATGACGGATCAATTCAAAGCGGGAGCTAAACTGCTTGAGCCTGCCGTTGGCCAGCATCAGTATCTGATCCAGGACAATAGTCAGGGCAAATTCACGGAGCGACTCACGGGCACCCTGTCCAATAAGATCCTTAGACATGTATATCCAGAAATCGGACTCCTTTTTAGCCTGCTGATGCGCGCTACGCATCTCGGCCTGCTGCTGCATCAGTCTGAAATTACTCTCAATAAATTCCTGAAGGGCGCCTTCCTCTTTGCGCTTTTCATTGCATAGCTGCTGGCTTTTTTCAAGCTCATGGACAATATCCTCCATGGTTTGCTCCGAGCTTGCAAGAGAGAGATGACTATTCCGGCGCTTGTGGCAATCATCGAGCTTAGAACTGACAGCGTGTATATCCGCCTCCATTG
>JBBRLW010000166.1:0-5493 GCA_038231115.1 Bacteroidia bacterium | reverse complement strand
TTTCATCCGCTGAAAATGACGGTACAGGCTCAGTCCGTAGAAATGCCCGGATATTTCAAAAGCTGGTTAGAATAATTTTAAACAATAGAAATAGTAATAATATGATTGCAGAACAGGAATCAGCCCTTGATAGAATAATCAGCAATGATTTTCTGCCTCTTCAGGGTACTGACTATATCGAGCTCTATGTAGGGAATGCCAAACAGGCGGCCTATTTTTATAAATCAGCCTTTGGATTTCAATCCTATGCGTACTCAGGGCTGGAAACAGGAGCGCGTGATAAAGTATCGTATGTGCTGAAACAGAACAAGGTCATACTCGTTCTCAGTACTCCACTTAATAGTACGGACCCCATCAATCAGCATATTGTAAAGCATGGTGATGGCGCAAAAGTATATGCTATCACAGTTGAGGATGCGACTTACTCGTATGAGGCTACGGTTCAGCGGGGAGCTATTCCTTTTCAGGAACCTACGCGTATAGAGGATGAGTTTGGCTATGTCATCATTTCCGGAATCAGAACCTACGGGGAAACCGTCAATCTCTTTATAGAGCGGAAAAACTATTCTGGCACTTTCCTTCCAGGCTTTAGGGCATGGAAATCAGCGTTCAATCCTACTGATGTCGGTATTCAATATATTGATCACTGCGTTGGGAATGTAGAACTTGGCAAAATGAACGAGTGGGTCAGCTATTATGAGCGAGTCATGGGCTTTTTCAATCTCATCACTTTTGATGATGAAGATATATCCACGGAGTACAGCTCCCTTATGAGCAAAGTGGTAAGCAATGGGACAGGCTGGATCAAATTCCCGATTAATGAGCCTGCCTCGGGTAAGAAAAAATCTCAGATTGATGAGTATCTGGATTTCTATGAAGGTCCAGGCATCCAGCATCTTGCTCTGGCAACCAATGATATTATCTCTACCGTAACGCAGCTCAGAGACCGGGGAGTTGAGTTTCTTACCGTCCCTGAAAGCTATTATGCAGATATGGAAACAAGGGTAGGGGACATTGAGGAAGATCTGGATGTGCTTAAAAGTCTGCACATATTGATTGACCGAGATTCGGAAGGCTACCTGCTCCAGATATTTTCCAAACCTCTACAGGACAGGCCTACTCTGTTTTTCGAAATCATCCAGAGGAAGGGTGCCGTATCTTTTGGAAAAGGCAATTTCAAGGCCTTATTTGAGGCTATTGAGCGCGAACAGGCTCTCAGGGGGAATCTTTAATTGTTACGGCCTCATATTTGACTTCCCAAGAGTATTCATCAATATAAATGAAAAGATTTTTAATTGCCGGATTGCTTATCCTGGCCTCTATAGCTGTAAAAGCTCAGAATACGGAAAAGACGGAAGGGTCTCCTGACTTCCCTTCTATTGTCCTTAGAGATATGGATGGGAAAGAAGTGGATTTGAAATCTCTTACTCAGGAGGGGAAAAATACTATTATTTCTTTCTGGGCGACCTGGTGTTCTCCCTGCAAAAAAGAAATTGAGAATATGCAGGATTTGATTGAAGAATGGAAGACTAAATATAATGTCCAGCTGGTAGCGGTATCGATTGATGATAGTAGAAACGCTATGAAAGTCAAGCCGTATGTGGATGGCAAAAAATGGACTTGTAAGGTGCTGCTTGATGTTAACTCAGATACGCGCAGGACATTGAACTATCCGAATGTACCATACACCATTCTCATCAGCAAGGAAGGGAAGATAATGTATAAACATATAGGTTATCAGGAAGGGGATGAGTTTGTTCTGGAAGAACAGCTTAAAAAAATGTCAGTTAAGAACTAAGCAACGTTATTATGAAGAAGTCAGTAATTGTTGTTTGTTTGATCTTGATAGCTGGATTTTTTCAGAGTTCAAGACATATAATCAAAGTCAGAGGATTGAGAGGAAAGCTTTTCCCATCAATAATGGTACAGGACATGAGTGGTCAGGCGGTTGACATAAAATCTCTTTCTCCCGGGAAGACCAAAATAATTTCTTTTTGGGCAACCTGGTGTCCTCCCTGTAAGGCTGAGCTAACCGCCTATAACTCTAACATTCAACGCTGGCAACAGGACTATAATGCTGAGCTGATCGGTGTATCTGTTGATAAAGATAGGTCACTCGCGAGCATAAAGCACTTTGCGACCAATATGGGCTGGAATTTCAAAGTCCTGTTTGATAAAGACGATAAGGCTTCCCCGGCATTTGATATACAAGCTATTCCATTTCTTGTTATCGTTGATAAAGATGGAATTATTGTAGATTATCACTCAGGCTACGAGCGGGATCAGGAAAAGCTGGAAAAAAAGCTGGCATCATTGAAGTAAATCAGGTATTAAACGTATCTTTGCAATTCGTTAAAATTTCAGAATGGCGCATCACAAGTCTGCGATAAAGAGAATTAGGCAAATTGCCACAAGAAGGTTGAGAAACCGCTACAACGCAAAAACTACCCGTAATGCGGTTCGTTCCCTGCGTAAGATTACTACCAAGGAAGAAGCTATGGCTTCTTTCAGTAAAGTATCTTCCATGCTTGATAAACTTGCTAAAAGAGGAGTTATTCATAAGAATAATGCCTCCAATAAAAAGTCAAGGCTGGCGAGGTACATCAATAATATGAATTAGTAAGTTTCAAGGGATATGTCTGAAGACCTCAACAAAGTTCTGACGGTAAAGGAATGGGCGGCGGAGGACAGACCCCGCGAAAAACTTCAGGATAAGGGACGCTCGGCATTATCAAATGCCGAGCTTCTTGCCATTATAATAGGCTCGGGATTCAAATCCAAAACGGCAGTGGATGTCGCAAAGGATCTGCTCGCCGCGTATGACAACTCCTTAGATAAGCTCGCGCAGGTAGAGTATAAAAAGCTCACCAAAATCAAAGGAATTGGTCCTGCCAAGGCTATCGGTATCGTTGCCGCTATGGAGCTCAGCAGAAGGCGAATACTTCTGCTTCAGGAAGTAGGTCAGGAAAAAGAACCGGATAAAATTACATCATCGCAGGCATCATATCAGGCGTTTTATGCAAAACTGGGTGATTTGGATCATGAAGAGTTTCATATCGCGATTCTAAATCAAAGCAATCAGATTATCAAAATTCAGCGTATCAGCGAGGGTGGAATCAATGCCACAGTAGTAGATCCGCGCAAGGTCTTCAGGATTGTACTCGAGCATCCCCGTGCCTGAGGAGTTATCCTGGCACATAATCATCCTTCCGGATCAATTATACCCAGTAAAGCCGATGTTGATATTACAAATAAGCTTTTTAGAGCGGGTGTTGAACTTGACTTGCGGGTATTGGATCACATCATTATTGGAAGCGGCAAATACTTCAGCTTTGCCGATGAAGGCAAAATGCCTTCTTAGAAAATTCCATTTGTATAGTTTGACGGCATAACTCAAGCCTTCAGCTCAAAATGTCTTATTTTTGAAAACTATATTGACATCAGATTGAGAAGACTATTACTTTTCATCTCTGCCTTTTTTCTCCTGCTTTCTGATCTGTATTCACAAAGCGATTCCAAAGGCGTTATAAGCGGAGATTTTCAGAGCAGAACAAATTTTTATGAGTATGATCCCAAGATCGGAACATATACTCAGGTATATCTCCATCAGCTTTCATCGGTAGAGTCATGGTTACTATTGAACTATCGTCAAAACGATTTTAATTTCACTGTGCGATATGACATGTTTAGCAACTCACCTTTGCTGAATCCTCAGGAAGCATATACAAACAGGGGAATAGGATTTTACTCGGTATCTAAAGATTTTGAAAAGCTTACGCTCACTGTAGGTTCTTTTTATGACCAGTTTGGCAGCGGACTTATTTTCCGTGCTTTTGAAGATAGAACTATTGGTCTGGACTATGCTATTCAGGGAGTTCGGGTCAGATTTACGCCTAACGACAGCTTCATGGTCAAGGCTTTTGCAGGAGTTCAGAAATTCAGGTTTGACGTGCATCCCCAAGTCATTAAAGGGGCTAATGCCGAAAAGATTTGGGGCATCGGACCATTCACTTTTAACTCCGGGGCTGGCATCACTAACCGTACATTGGATCAGGCAACTATAGATTTGCTTGCAAACAGGATCAACGCAATGCCAGAGAGCAGCCGCTTTGATCCAAAGTACAATATGTATGCGGGTACACTATATAATACGCTGCGCTATAAAAATTTCAGCCTTTATACGGAGTATGCCATGAAATCTAAGGAAGCGGTTTACATAGAACAGAGCTATGGAAACCTTCAGCTCCAGAATAAAGGCGGGAAAGTTTTGTTCGGTGGCCTGAATTACTCCCGCTCAGGCTTGGGAATAAACCTTCAGTATAAGAAAGTAGAACACTTTATACTTCGTACATCCCCTGATGCCCAGTTTAATATCGGAACGATAGGATACCTGCCTCCACTATCCAAGCAGCAGGCATATAGGCTACCAGCACGTTATGGCATAGCAGCACGAGACCAGGGAGAATCAGGTTTTCAGGGAGATATTACATATAGTCCCAAAGAACATAATACTTTCAGCCTCAATGGATCATATATAAAGAATCCAATTAATCAGAATAAGGAGCTGTATCGGGAAATGTATCTCGATTTCACTAAAAAATATAATAAACGCCTGAGAACCATTAGCGGAGTTCAATATATTCACTACGATCTCCGATTCTATCAGGGAGAAGCAAGCGGGGAGCTGGTGAAGGCGTTCACCGGATTTGCTGAGGTTTCCTACAAGTTTGACAGAACACTCCGGAAATCTATTCGGGCTGAATTACAGTATCTGGCTACTCGTCAGGATCTGGGTGATTTCGGTTTTGCATTGGTTGAGTTCAACTGGGCACCGCACTACTCATTCTCCGCTTCGGATATGGTTAACGTCCGTCCTTTAAAAGGTCGGGAACATTTGCAATATCCCACGCTTTTTGCTTCCTATACTTATAAGCAAACCCGCCTGACTTTCGGATATATCAAACAGGTACAGGGCGTAGTTTGTACCGGAGGCGTCTGCAGGGTAGAACCTGCCTTTAGCGGAGTCAGATTTGAGTTAAGCACAAATTTCTAAAAATGAATTGTCGGATATATTTATATTTCAGCCTTTTATGTGGACTTTTCCTTACATCCTGCAAGGAAAAGTTTGATCAGATAGACTACACTATTGCACCTGTTGGGGGGAAATTCATCAGTATTGATTCCTCAAGGGTGGAGAATGTTTCCGTGACTTCCTATCCGAAGAATATACTCATTGAAGACTTTACCGGAGCCAAATGTGGAAACTGTCCCGGAGGACATGATGCGGCCAAAGCCCTTCAGACTCAATTTCCAGGAAGAGTGGTTGTAATTGGTATCCATTCATTTGATGGTGCCTTAGGCTCTATTGCACGTCCTTTCGATGAAAGTAAAAATGATTTCCGTACACAATATGGAACGCAGATAGGAAAAACATTTGCAGTGGTTCAGCTGCCCACCTGGGCAATTGACCGTAAAATGTTCAGCGGGGAGACT
>JBBRLW010000165.1:0-5495 GCA_038231115.1 Bacteroidia bacterium | reverse complement strand
TATACTGTTGCGGAGATATGAAATTATTCTTGGCCAGTGATATCCGCGAAAGTACCTCACCTGGCTTATAGCTTTCATCACTGGTTGAGGTAAGCTTGAGAATACTTTTTATGACTGATTTAGAGTCATCGCTATCATAAATAGTAAAATTATTGGGATATCCCAGCTTATCTGCTTCTACACGAAGAATCCGGGAAAATATGCTGTGAAAGGTTCCCATCCATAGATTACGAGCCTCCGAGCCGACCATTTTTTCAACGCGATGCTGCATTTCCTTTGCAGCTTTGTTCGTAAATGTCAGTGATAGAATATTGAAGGGATCAACTCCCAAATCGAGGAGGTGGGCAATGCGATAGGTTAGGACACGTGTTTTTCCGGAACCTGCCCCTGCAATAATCATAATCGGACCTTCAATGGCAGTAACGGCTTCCCGCTGGGATTCGTTAAGTTCTTCTAAATAATTCGGTGACATGGGAGGGTTGTGAATTGATAGAATAAAAAACAAAAAGGCCAAACTGTAATGGATTGGCCTTTTTTATATTTGATAGCAGAAAGATGAAATTACATCTTGCGCTCTTTGATTCTGGCTTTTTTACCACGCAGCTCTCTGATGTAGAAGATACGCGCTCTACGAACACGTCCACGCTTGGTAACCTTGATAGAATCAATGTTTGGAGAATGGAGCGGAAAAATACGCTCTACTCCGATACCCTCTGAAATTTTACGGACGGTAAAAGTCTCGGTAGCACCATGTCCTTTGCGTTGAATGACAACACCCTGGAAAGGCTGAATCCGCTCTTTATTTCCTTCACGGATTTTATAGTTCACCACTACGGTATCTCCGGCGCCGAACGAAGGGAGATCGCTTTTTAGATTCCCTGCTTGTATTTTATTGATGATATCCTGCATCACTCAAACTCTTAAAGTGAAATTGAGGGGCAAAGGTAAGAACAAAATCTGAATTATAATGTTAAATTTCAGTCCTGTTTATCTTTTTAAGCCTTTCCTCTTCTTTATCCATAGATTGTTGATGCCTCCAGGCTTCAATCTTCTTATGATCGCCGGATAATAGGACATCAGGTACTCTGTAGCCCCTGAAATCTAAGGGACGTGTATAAACAGGCGCATCAAGCAAATCTCCCTGGAAGGAGTCAGTCAAAGCAGAGGACTCATCTCCCAAAACTCCTGGGAGGAGACGTATAATTGCATCAGCCAGTACAGCTGCAGGAAGCTCCCCTCCTGTGAGCACATATTCTCCGATGGATATTTCTCTTGTCACAAAATGATCACGGATACGCTGATCAATTCCTTTATAGCGTCCTGAAATCAGAATGATACGCTTTTTTAAGCTTAGCTCATTTGCAATGGCCTGGGTAAAGACTTCTCCGTCGGGAGATAAAAATATTACTTCATCGGCTGGGCCATCCTTTTGAATTTCGTCAAGACAATCTGCAATAGGCTGCGCCATAAGCACCATTCCCGCACCTCCTCCGAAAGCATAATCATCAGCCTGCTGATGTTTATCAGTTGAAAAATCCCTGATATTATAGATAATTATCTCAGCCAGTCCCTTCTTCTCAGCCCTTTGAAGAATAGACTGTTTGAGGAAGCCCTCAAACATAGCGGGGAAAAGCGTAAGAATATCAATTTTCATGAAGATAGCAAAGATAGCTATGGGATACAGCCATAGATGAATTGTCCGACGTAATTTTGCCGGAATGCGAATTGAATCCGTGTTGTTATTACTGGCTTTGGGGACGGCTTCCTGTACTACAGGAAAAATGGCTTCAGGTGGGAATGAGAGCCAGAAAATAAAGCTATCTGCACAGGATAGTACGTTGCTAAAGGAAACACGCCTCAATGAGGTAATTCCTATAAAGCAGATTAGCGGGGAAACGATCCATATTGTCGGGGTGAATACGCCATTATCTTCCTATACAGAAACTGAAGATGGCTACACGCTGATGATTAACTATGCCGGACTGTTTGAGTACGCCATTAATGATCGTGATGGTAATCTTGTGGAAAGTGATCGACTTGCCCATGACTTGGATATGCGTAGTGAGAAAGAAAAGAAACAGCTGGAGTCCTTGCCTAAACATAAGCGTCAGGCAGGCCGAAAGCTTGCGGAGCTAATCGTCAAATACAAGCTCTTGCATGTGGAAGGGACTAAAAAGGAACTGGATATTATGCCTATTCCGAAAACAAAGAGATAAAAACTTGTCAGATGGGCTCATCGCGGCCAAGAAATTGGCTGAGGAAAGTCCGGGCAACATAGAGCGCCGTGCTTCCTAACGGGAAGTCAGGTTGAAAAATCTGAAGGAAAGTGCCGCAGAAACAAGACCGCCTACGTCTGTTGCCCAGCACCAGACCGGTAAGGGTGAAAGGATGTGGTAAGAGCACATCGCCGAAGGAAGTAATTTTTTCGGATGGAAAACCCCCACGGGTTGAAAAACCAAATAGGTTGCGCCGGAGTGGCTCGCTCCATACTGAAGCGTAACGGGTAGGTTGCTTGAGGCTGGATGTGAATCCTGTCCCAGATTAATGATGAGTATCCGGAATTATCCGGAGACAGAACCCGGCTTATACATCTGACATTGATATGGCTGCCGAGCTTAAAAGCTCGGCAGTTTTATTTTTAGCATATCTCAATACTTTATGCAGACATTTTTCATTTCACGGAAAAAATTCAGAGCATGAAATCCTCCCTCTCTTCCTACACCGCTTTGCTTCATTCCTCCGAAAGGAGTTCTCAAATCACGGAGCAGCCAGCAATTAATCCATATTATTCCGCTATGGAGCGCCTGAGCAGTTTTATGGGCTTTTGATAGACTCTCCGTCCAAATAGTAGCGCTAAGGCCATACGGAGTACTATTGGCCATCATGATGGCTTCCTCCGCAGTATCAAAAGGCATGATGGTCACCACAGGTCCGAAGATTTCTTCCTGATTGGTGCGGCAATTATACTCCAACCCTTCAATTATGGTTGGTTCGAGGTAATATCCATTCTTATGCTCAACAGTTTCAGGAATAAAACGCTTGCCTCCAGTGAGAATCTTTCCTCCTTCTTCAATAGCTAAGCTAATGTAGGATAGAACTTTGTCCATGTGCTGTTGGGAAACGACTGCCCCCAGCCTGGAATCCGGAGACAAAGGGTCTCCAATTCTCATCGATGACACTCTGGCTACAAAAGCGTCTCTGAATTTCTCATATATCGGGCGCTCAACAAAAATACGGGAACCACACAGGCAAATTTGTCCCTGATTAGAAAAGGAGGAAGCGACCGTAGTTTTCAGCATTTCATCAAAATTGCAGTCTGCAAAAATGATATTGGGATTTTTTCCTCCCAGCTCAAGGGATAGCTTCTTAAACATCGGCGCGGCCTGAGAAGCAATATACGCTCCCGTTTGTGTACCTCCTGTAAAACTGATGGCAGGGATTTGTTTGTGCTTAATGATGGCGTCTCCAGCTTTGGAGCCTAATCCGTGAACTATGTTCAATACTCCAGCTGGAAGTCCGGCCTGGATACATATTTCAGAGAGTTTAAAGGCCGTCATTGGAGTAATTTCAGAGGGCTTGGCAATTACAGGACATCCGGCAGCAAGCGCAGGAGCTATCTTCCAGGTAAACAGATACAGGGGAAGATTCCAGGGAGAAATGCATCCTGCAATTCCGACCGGACTTGCCGACGTATAATTGAACGTATTTATTGAAGTCTGGTGGCTTTCAGTGGACTCGTGTAAAATTGCCGTGGCAAAGAATCGGAAATTTTCTACGGCACGAGGAATATCAACAGATTTGGCGAGCCATAATGGTTTGCCGTTGTCAATGGACTCAACCATAGCCAGCTCATCCAGATTGGCTTCAATTAGATCTGCAATACACATCAGATACTCCGAACGTTTTGCAATGGATGTCTCAGCCCAGGCGCTACGAACTTTATCGGCGGCCTCTACTGCGAGCTGCACATCATGATGGTCTGAATCCGGTATCTGAGCGTAAACCTGTCCGGTTGAAGGATTGTAGTTATCCAGATATTGACCGGAAATGGGAGAGATTAACTCTCCGCCGATATAATTTCGGATTTGTATCATCCGGCAAATTTAACGGATGATGCAGGGAATATACTTAATTCAGGCGGGCAGGAGAGATCATTGTAAAGTCAGGAATCTCTACCTGAAATAGCTTTCCATCAGCAACGGTTTCCATTTCATAGATACCGTACATTTTCCCCAGATCTGTCTGAAGATTGCATCCTGAAACGTATTGGTGATTATTTCCAGGCTCGATAACAGGCTGCAGCCCTACAACACCCTCACCCTTGACTTCGCGGCGGACACCATTGCTATCTACAATATGCCAGTGTCTCCGCATGAGGCGGACAGTTGTATCTCCGCAGTTTTCAATAGTGATGCGATAGGCGAAGACGTAGTGTTGATTTTCAGGCAGGGAAGCATTCTCCTGAAAGAATGTCTCTACACTTACTTTGACGTTTTTGGTGATGGCTGTGAACATGGCTTAAGATATTGCTAATTGGCGTTAGAGAAACATCAGTATAATTTGCTTGCAAACTCAATGACAATTTGAGCAAATTAATTCCTTAACGCCTGGTGCTATTATCAGGGAAGCCCACAAGTTAAAGCAAATGTGAAGAATATTGTATTACGCAAAAAGCATATTCACATCATCTACGGTTAGCGATGTTTCGCCCATTGGTTCACCATCAATGAAGTCATGGAAGAGCTTGAGCTTCCGTGCCTGAAGTAGCCTGATTTTTTCTTCAACTGTACCTTTGGAGATGAAACGGTATGCAAACACCGGATTCTGCTGGCCGATTCTATGGGCACGGCTGATTGCCTGATCTTCAATCATAGGATTCCACCAGGGATCTAACAAAAAAACATAGTCGCTCTCTATCAGATTGAGTCCTGTGCCTCCGGCTTTAAGGGAAATCAGGAAAACCTGTGTTTTATCATTATTACGGAACTCCTCAATTTCTTCTTTTCTTTTAATCGTTTTACCGATCAGGTATGCGAATGAAGTTCCGCTGCGCTCAAAATGTTCTTTGAACAGCTCCAGGTGTCTCACGAACTGTGAGAAGATCAGAATTTTATGTCCCCGCTGAATAATGCCCTGCATGGTTTCGAGGACGTCCTTGTATTTGCCTGATTCTCCCTCGAAATCGGGATTTGTAAGTCGGGGGTGATTGGCAATCTGCCGCAATTGCATCAGTCCGGACAAAATGTAGAGCTGGGATTTTTTCTCTCCGAACTCTTCTATGTCCTGAAGTATCTTGTTCCGGTAGAAATTCTTGGTCTCTTCATAGTATTTATTCTGCTCATCGGTCATCTCAGAATAATAGATTTCTTCTGTAAGTAGTGGAAGGTCAGATGCTACTTCTTCCTTTGTACGACGCAAAATAAAAGGACGGATCATCTGGCGGAGCAGATCCATGCGCTGGGAGTCATTGCGTTTCTCGATGGGTATGGAAAACT
>JBBRLW010000164.1:0-5507 GCA_038231115.1 Bacteroidia bacterium | reverse complement strand
CGGTCATAGCTGAATTCTTCTCTGTATTCTCCCGTCGTATCTGCATTGGACATGCTTGAATACATCCAGGTATTGAGCTTAAACTGATTGACTTTCGTCAATCTGTTCAGCTGATCGTAATTGAACGTCGCCGAGCGCATATCGCCCGAGCCCAAGTTCCCGACCTGCCACGACGATATGTTGCCGTTATACAGCTTGCGAGCGGATTTATTATAGTCGGACGTACTCGGCATGGCAGCGTCAAAATTACTGCCCGCAATCGGCACAAAATCCGAGCCATAATAGCCCAGACTCATCCCGACCGCATCCACCGCCACATTGCCACGTCCGTAGCCCGAAATTCCATCATGTCCCATATCCGCCGAGGTACCCAGCAGCGGAGAATTAATGCCTTTCAGCCAGCCATTGATCGTATACGCATAGTCCATTCCCTGTACCTTATACTGACCCAGCTCCATCCGCGCCAATGGTCCGTGCAGATAGTAATTGTACTTCGCGTCCATGTCCCAGATCAGGTTATCCCGTGAAGTCCAGGCACGGATAATCCGGTTATCCGCATCATAATCATAGCTATGATAAAATGCGTCCGATTTTTCCGGATTATAGCTCAGCTGATTCACTTTTCCGCTGATGAGGTCATAATCGTACTGCATCCTGAAATAGCTTTTATAGTTATTCCTACTCTCTTTGAATGAAAGAAGTGGCAATTGTAGACATGACCACTAGCAGAAAGCGTTAGCAAACTTTAAAAAAAATTCTTCATATAGTTCAGGATCCATTATGCCTTCTCCAGACCTGTAAAAGTACTCATATTTGTCTGGATCTATAAGTTCAAAAGTAATTAAGCTATGAATATGATCATGCTTTAAAATAAGTTCACTAACTTCTTGTCTTGAGACCTTGACAAAATCTCTATTCTTGTAGTATTTTATCTCATCTATAAGATAATCCACTTCAATCTTTGCGCCTTTTATAATAATATATATCATTTTTTTAAATCGAATTTCTTTTCACTTCCATCTCGTATTCTCACGTCAACATGTGGCTTTCCATCCTGATGGCCTTCCTCCTGATGAACATTAAAAGAACGCTTGGTCTTGGGATTATAAAATGTTTGAGCTATTTTAGATATTGATGCATTACTCCTATCTGATCTAGGAGGACCAAACTTCTTCGTTAGAGCTTTGGTAACTTGATTTATACTTTTACCCGAAAAATACTTCTTAGGAGTGATAAGACCTTTACTTGAACCCTTCCACGTTTTAACGCTACCAGGCCTGTTAGCCATATACTCCTCATGAACATTCTCTAAACCAGCTTGTACATGATCCCAAAATTTCATTGTACCTTCTTCATAAGCAATGTCTTTCGGAGTAAGTTTCTCAGCTTGAGCAGAAAAGTCGCTAAAGCTGTGATATAAGAAAGTAATTTCCTCTGTATGAAGAGTTCCATTTATTGCGCCTTCATGGTCAACTCCGGTATGCACAATAAACTCTTTCCTCGCGTTCACACTTGTTTCAAATTTAAAAGTCGACCAATTGAAGTGATTCTCTATGATGTCTTCTTGACCTACAGGTTTTAAAATGGCTCTATTATGAGCATCGAATGATAAAGAATAATGGAATGCTTCTAACCCATCTAAATCTATAGCCTGAACAGGTGTATTACTCGCAAATTGAAATGGAGTCAACTCAGGAAACTTTTTAGTAATTGGATCCACACTAAAGAACCTATTTATTCTCGGATCGTAGTAACGCATCCCATAATTCTGAAACCCTGTCTCCTTATCATTCTCTTTACCATTAAAGCCAAACCGATACCCATTAGACATCGTCCTCCCAGGCTTTTCCCAGCCAAAAGCGTAATAATCACTCGCCGTTCTAATATCCGGAGCATATAAGGTAGTTAAACCACTCGTCCAAGTACTATCAACTTTCCTATCCGATACCGTAGCCAGTACATTGCCCAAGTGATTCGTCAACTCGTAAGATTTATTACCCAGCCACGTGTAAGACCCAGCGCGAGGGATTTGTAGCCCATACGTCACCGATGAGCTATTCTTTGCAATACTGTCCTGCATCGGATACATGATACTAAGGTAGGTGTAATTGTTGATCTTTGGTTGAAAATATTCGTAGTGGAGTCATACTCAGAGATCAGCCTTAAGCGAGTCGCGGTAGCTATTGTACAGATTAGTAGCCGATTGGCTCACCTGCTCTAATATAGCGCGTCTGCATCGCCCTGTATCCACAGCTATGGACAGGTCGTAGAGATATGCTATAAGGATGAGGCAGATACGCATCAGAATCTCAGAGAAGCAATTTTATGATTTATCAATCAATTGCTAAATTAAAAGATGACCATTAAGGAAGATGGCCTATTTTTATAATCTAAAATCACTATACGACATTAAAGTCACTGGGAAAGTAATATTATTTATTACGAATATATTTTGATTTGATGAAATTAATTTAAAATCACAATGGGTTGTGAGTCGAGTATAGAATGGCTTGAATAAAGAGAATCTTTTATCAGGAAGATAATTATTAATTTTTAAGGTTAATAAGGAAATTGAAGTGGAGGAGGATAGAGAATCTATGTAAACGATATTAGGTAATCCAGCAGGAATTAGGGGAAGAAGCACACTATCCACTTGCAAATAAAAAGTATTATCTAATTTTAATCTATTGATGGCAGAATGATCATTTTTTATTTGTAAGTTCACACGAAAAAAAAAGCTATCCACTAAGCTATCCTCAGCGTACTCAATATAAATATTTTTTACCTTTGCAGTCATCGCTTTTTCTTGATGACTGTTGTTATAATTCGAACACCCAGGAAAACCAAGTGCGCATACGGTAAAAAATAGACCATATATACCTATTCTCAAAAGAATATTATTTAGAGTATCTCTTAATATTTGCATTTATAAATTTCTTATAGGCTGTAGTAGTATTTTTCCAAGAGCTATGTTTTTTCTGATTATTAAAATTTTTAACATGGCTGCTGTGAGAGACTCCGGTAAGATGTTCATTGTGATCAATATGATATTTTTCATGATAAAGGCTGCTAACTATATTATTACCATCGTTTAACAAATTGTCAATCTTTCCTTGATCGAGTGTAACAGAAAAATTTCCATTGTTAGCATTCATTAAACCTGTTGAGTATCCTGAAACTTGACCATTATTGTAAAAGCTTGCTTTATAAGGCGCACCACCTTTAAACTCTTCGACGTTAGCAACCCCTACACTCTTACCGGGTAATTTATTTTGATCTGTATTTGCCTCTTTCAAATAATGGTTGAAGACTTTAGCAGCAGCATATAATGTATAGGAATTAAAAGAAATGTCCTTAAGCTGTGTACCTATTTTTCTATCGTTTGATAATATGATTATTGTTCTACTGACTTTTTTATCAGAATATAGAAAATCTCCCTTATTATTAAAGTAATCATCATCACCATTCGGATCTACTTTCCAGACAGGATTATTACTAAAAGTCATATAAGGGGATAGATATGGCTTAAGTACCGGATCAGGTTCCCTTCTCGTCCCAACTCTCGAATCATACTCCCAGAACTTTGCGCCATACGTCCCGTCTGTTATCTCATAATCTTTTATCTGACCATTCATACCAAAACGATAATTCTCTGAGTTGAGAGTCCTCCCAGGCTTCTCCCAACCGTACGCGTAATAATCAGATGCGCTGCGAATATCCGGAGCATACAAGGTAGTCAAACCGCTTGACCAAACGCTATCAATCTTCCTATCCGATACCGTAGCCATTACATTCCCCAAATGATTGGTCAGCTCATAAGACTTCATACCCAGCCATCTAAAGGGTCCACCGCGAGGAATTTGCAATCCATACGTCACCGATAAGCTATTCTTTGCTATACTGTCCTGCATCGGATACATGATACAAGGTACGTGCCAGTGTTGATGTTTGGGCTGAGGCATATCCCTTATTCATATATGTTATATTCTGAATAAGACGGCAAATATAATCCGGTTTTCCCTCTTTACCAGATCGGGTACCCAGCCCGCCGGAAGTGGTGTTGTGGTATATCCCGTCGGTGAGGTGACACCGCCCTGTCCGGCGAAATACGGTACGCTCGACTCTCTGTGGACAAACTCGAGGCGGAAGGTCAGGCTCTGATTGGGCAGCCAGTCCAATCCAGTGGAGGCATCCCAGCCTTTAAACAGGTCGCCTGCATTGGCACTGAAGGGATGTGTTCCGGCAGTCTGCGTCGGATTGGTCGGATTCGGCAATGCGCTCGCGTCTCCGGTCGGAAGCAGGACCAAATACCGTCCCGGATTGGACATAACTCCTCCGCCTACGGTCCAGGCAAAATGATTCTTGTGGAACCATACTCTGTTATAGGCCATCGCACTGATAAAATACTGCGCGGGCACCCCATCCTTAGTCCGGAATCCATTAACGCCGGCTCCGGTTTCATAGCCTACATCTCCGGTGAGGGAAAACGCCGCCTGGCTGATTCCGTTGGAAGTCTTGTTCTTGTAGTATCTGCCGAGGATACTATTATCGGAGTGGAAACGGTGCCTGCCCGGAAGTCCGGCTGCATCCGATCCGTAATAATCATTGGTGAGGAGCTTGATGTTCTCGTTCGGGCACCAGGTGATGTTTCCACCAATGCCCGGCATCTCGTTGAACATTCCGTAGCTCTGCCATCCGTTGATGATCCAGGTCTCAATCTTCAGCTTTTTGGAAGGGAATATCTGCACCCGCATCCCGTTGAAGAACCAGGGCGTATTATCCGATGTAAACGATGCCTGATATTCCCAGTTCTCCACCTGATAATAGGAGTTGAGTCCGATATAGGACATAAACATCCCGAAATCCACGTTGATCCCATGCAGCTTGTTAAAGTGATATCCAGCATAGGCCTCAGAGATATATCTATATACGGAAGCCAGATCGTACTGACCACGATAGACGCTAAAATCGTTTCTGGGGATGACCGTAGAGCGCGTCCCGAATTGGGTGAATATCCGCCCGCGCGCGCCGTTGTAGTTGAATTCGGCTCCGATGCTGGCCGAGGAGAGCTCCATTTCATTGTTGCGCGCCAGTGCCGTTGATCCTACGACTGTGTGGTCAATCGGATTGTTGAACGAGCGCGTGTAATTGGCATCGAGCATGCCGCTCCAGGTAACGTATTTACTGGATAGCACGGCCGAGTCCCTGCGGTCGGAGCCGTTCTGCCAGGTTTGGTCAAATCCCTCAAAGGGAATGCTGTTGTTGGCCGAGTCCACCTGCGCGAATACAGGAAGTCCCAACCCAATCGTTAATAGTAAAGGTAAAAAAAATCTCTTCATTGATCCTGATTTTATAATTTATTAATAATTAACTGATTATTTAAGTTCGTCAAAAGTCCGATTTAGTTGCAGGAAGTTTATAGCCTGACTAACAAGCTTATACAGTTTATTCGGATGCTTCCGGGGTCATCCTGCATCCGATACATTCCGCTAAATTACATGCAATTG
>JBBRLW010000163.1:0-5562 GCA_038231115.1 Bacteroidia bacterium | reverse complement strand
TCTGATTCTTTTTTCATTTCTTCATACCTAAGAGCCTGTCTAAGAATTTTATAAAAGCTTATTAGGATGCTTTTTGCGCCATCCTGAGTTAGGCTTTTTGAACGTAGAGGCGCTGCTATGTCCTTCAAAGCCTGTCTTGGCTGACCCCAAAATCATCTCAAATGCGCAAATAAAAATTCTTACACAGGCTCCTGGCATTTTGAGCTGCTCCCGGGATGATTCTCCGGAAGCAGCTCTTGCTGATGCATGGATATATATGCTCATCTAACAAATAATATGGCTCCTGCTCCGATCTACCTTCCCCTGCCCGAGTACTTCAGCTATGCACAATGCTATGATTTTCTGGCCTTCCGACGTGCTGACTGTATGTATGTCCTGGAGGAGGATACACGATCCATTTTGAAAGTTCTTTTTGTGGAGGGTCAGGATATTATATTTCGTATCTCCGCCTCTGGAAGTGATGCGCTGCGTATGGATATAATTAGTCCGGATGCCATAGCTGAGACTCAGGCGAAAGCCATAAACACTTATGTATCCGACTGGTTTGATCTCTCACGAAATCTGTGTCCTTTCTATGATCTGCTGGAAAATAGTCCGCATTTCTCCTACATGGTCGATGCCTTCTACGGACTGAGGCTCGTTGGTATTCCGGATCTCTATGAAGGCCTGTGCTGGTGCATCATAGGACAGCAGATAAATCTGGCCTTTGCCTACCGGCTCAAACAGCGTTTTGTAGCATTATACGGACGCAGCATTATTTTCGGAGAGCATGTCTTGTGGATACATCCGCAGCCGGAACGGGTCGCCGAAATTGATCCCGAGGAACTGCGTCCGGCTCAGTTCTCGGGTCGCAAGGCGGAGTACATCAAAACCATATCGGAGGCTTTTGCATCTGGCAGCCTGTCTGTGGATAAGCTCCTTGCATTGGACACGCTTCCGATGCGGCAAAAGCTCCTAATGTCCTTTCGCGGTATCGGTTTGTGGACAGCCAATTATGCACTCATGAAGTCCCTGAAAGTTCCGAATACCATTCCTTACGGCGACGCCGGACTCAATCAGTCCCTCAAGCGTCATGAACTCTCCCTCGAGGAGGCCTACGCGGGATTCGCTGGCTGGGAGAGCTATCTGACCCTATATCTCTGGAAGTCAAAGGAATAAGGCTTAGGCAGGCATAAATGCCTAGTCCTTGCATCAGTGTTTATGCCTGTTATCCCCCGTTTCATCGGTCAATTGAAATTCAGACTAAAGCGGCCTAATATTCGATCCATTACCGATTTATCGTATATTCGCGCGTCCTTAGGGATAATTGCGTACACAGCAGTAAATGGACAGGTTTAAAGGAAAAACAGTTATTGTCACCGGAGCGTCTTCAGGCATCGGTGAAGCGGCTGTCCGGTATTTTGTCCATGAAGGCGCGGAGCTTGTCCTGGCTGCGCGCGACGAATCCAAGATGCAGCTGATTGTCAGAGACATGCCTGCTGCACAGGTGCACATTGTCCGGACGGATGTATCCGTAGAATCAGACTGTGCGCATCTTATTCAATCTACGCTGGAACGCTTCGGAAAAATCGATGTACTCGTCAATAATGCCGGACTCAGTATGCGCGCATCGTTTGCAGATAGCAATCTGGACGTGATCCGGAGGCTCATGGATGTCAATTTCTGGGGGACTGTCTATTGCACGCATTACGCGATTCAGGAGCTGATTCGTACCAAAGGAAGCGTTGTAGGAGTATCCTCTATTGCTGGCTATAAAGGACTTCCAGGCCGGACAGGCTACTCAGCCTCCAAATTTGCCATGAACGGATTTCTGGAGAGCCTGCGTTTGGAGAATCGTGCTACGGGATTGCATGTCCTGACGCTGGCGCCGGGCTTTGTATCCACTAATATCAGGAACACGGCGCTTACTTCAGATGGAAGCGTGCAGGCCGAGTCTCCGCGGGCAGAGTCAGAGATGATGCGTCCGGAAGAAGTGGCTGAAAAAATGGGAGCGGCTATCCTGCAACGCAAGGCAGAACTTGTCCTCTCGGGGCAGGGAAAGCTGACCGTCAATCTCAACAAAGCTTTTCCACGGCTGGTAGATGGACTGGTCTATAATCACATGAAAAAGGAACCTGGTGCACCTTTCAAATGAAAATTATTAGTAAAAATTTGAAAATCAATTATATAACATATATCAGTCTATGATTTCCGTAGAAAGAAAAGTGCTCTACGGATTCCTGCTTGCTATGGCAGGTATCATAAGCCTGGGACTCTTGTCCTTTTATAACACCCGCTCGCTGATGCATAATAATGAGCGGGTTGAGCATACTTACAAGGTACTGAATGCCGCGGAGCTGGAGCGGGCGCAGTTTGGAGAATTACGTGCCGCCCATCAGGCGTACCTGATTACCGGAGAGGAGCGTTTTATGAAATCCTATGAGCGTTCCCTGGCGGGGTTAACGCTCAGCATACAGCGTATTAACGATTTGACGTCTGATAATCCCCGTCAGGCCTCAAGAGTTGAAAAATTTGCAGCTGTAATCAATAAGCAAATCGGCCTGTATAAGCAGGTACAGAAAGTCAGACGGGAACAGGGATATGACTCCGCCTCCAAATTTATAGCCAGCCTGACCAATCTGAGCAACCTGGATGCTATCAGCAACGGAATGGACGATATCAAGGCCGAGGAACAGCGTCTGCTGGAGATACGCAACCAGCGGGTATCGGAAAGCAATCTATATACGATATTCACTTTCTTCGGACTTTCGCTTTTTGTCGGACTCATGATCTACGCCATTTTCCGCCTGATGCGGCTGGATGCGGTTCGCGGAAAGGAGTCGCTTCAGGAATTGGATAAGGCCCGATCTATTGCGCTTGCTCAAAATTATATAGTAGGTGAAGGGGAAGGCGAGATCGCCACTTTCCTGACGCGTCAGATTACGGACAGGAAACAGGCCGAGCAGCAGCTCGGCACTGAGCGCAGCCGAAGCGATATTATTCTTCGGGCTGCCGGAGAAGGGATCTTCGGAATAGATGAGAAAGGGACTTTCACTTTCCTCAACCCTGCCGGAGAGAAAATCCTGGGCATACCTGAAGCCGAAGCACTCGGAAAAAGGATGGGATCTATGATCCGAATGTTCAAAGAAGACGGTGCAGAAATCCTGACCCGTGAAGAATGTCCTATCGGAATGGTACTCCTAACCGGAAATGCGTCGGTGGTCAGCGACCAGACCTGGCATGGCGCCGGAGGAACGGATTTTCCCGTTGAGTATCATTGCGCACCTCTGCATGATGATTCCGGAAAAGTAATTGGTGCGGTAGTAACCTTCCAGGACATTACGGAGCGCCGGAAAAATGAGCGCACTCTAATACAAAATAATGAATCTCTCGAGGAGGCAGTGAGAGAGCGTACTATTGAGCTTGTCCTGGCGCGGGAACGTGCGGAATCGGCCAACCGCTCCAAGTCTGATTTCTTAGCGACCATGTCCCACGAAATCCGTACCCCGCTCAACGGAGTTATCGGAATGACCGGACTATTGATGGAGACCAAGCTCAGTGCCGAACAGCGGGACTATCTGGGAACGGTGCTGATTTCATCCGAGACCCTGCTCAGCGTTATTAACGATATCCTGGATTTTTCCAAAATAGAATCCGGCAAGATGGAGCTGGAAGAAAACGACCTCGACCTGATTACGTCCATTGAGGAGGTATTGGATGTGATGTCTCCAAAGGTGGTAGAGAAGAAGCTCGATCTGCTATATCTTGTGCACAAGGAAGTCCCTCAATTTGTCATGGGCGACATTACGCGCCTGAGGCAGATTCTATCCAATCTGGTCAATAATGCCCTGAAATTCACGCATAAAGGAGAAGTATTTATCGGTGTAAGCCTTGAGGAAGAAATGGCCGATGGCCGCGTGAAGCTCAAATTTCAGGTACGCGATACCGGAATCGGTATTCCCAAGGATAAAATCGGCAAGCTTTTCCAGGCCTTCACTCAGGTAGATTCTTCTACCACGCGCCGCTATGGCGGTTCCGGACTGGGACTGGTTATCTGTCAGCGCTTGGTCAAGCTTATGGGCGGTGAAATCTGGATTGAAAGCGAGCCAGGCGTCGGATCAAGCTTCTACTTTACCATCATTACCCAGGCAGCTCCGGAAACGCCTAATGCTTATCTCCGCTCTAAAGTAGCCGAGTTTACCAACAAGCGTATCCTGATTGTTGATGACAACCCGACCAACCGCCAGATCCTTATGCTCCAAACCCAGGGATGGGGCATGATTCCTTCCGAAGTCAGCAGTGCTGCTGCCGCTATTGAAGTCCTGATTGACAGGAATGAATACTTTGATGTCGTAATCCTGGATATGCATATGCCGGATATGGATGGGCTGCAGCTGGCTCAGGTGATTCGTGAGAAATATACATCGGATAAGCTCCCGCTGCTCATGCTTTCCTCAATGGGCAGGAATGATATGGCGCGGCAGGATGAGTATAAGCTGCTCAATGCCTATCTTAGCAAACCAACCAAACAGGTACAGCTATTTACAACCCTGATGAATATCCTGGCACAGGACATCGTCCAAAAAGCACAAATAGTTCGCCCTCAGGAATTTGGCGTTGAGATGGCAATTTTGGCAAAGGAGTTTCCGATGCGGGTCATGATTGTAGAAGATAACTCGGTGAATCAGAAGCTGATGCGCCTGATGCTTTCCAAGATGGGATACCATACCGATCAGGCTGGAAACGGACTGGAATGCCTGGATCTGCTCCGGAATAAGGACTATGATCTGATTTTCATGGACTGTCAGATGCCCGAGATGGATGGCTATGAAGCTACGCGTCAGGTCATTGACCGGTACAATGATGCCCGTCCGGTGATTGTAGCCATGACGGCTAACGCGCTGGCAGGTGACCGCGAGAAGTGCTTCGAGGCAGGCATGGACGATTATATTTCCAAGCCGACACGTCCGGATGATATCCGCGATGCCATCCGTAAATGGGGTAATATTATGGCAGAAAGTAATGCCCTGGATGAGGGAGATGAGAAGTCCAGGGTTAAAACCGGACTGCGCCGTCAGCGGGCTGATATAGATAAGGATGAGATTTCTCTGCCGATGAATGAACACGATTTGCTGAATCAGGAAATGATTTCCCAGATCATGGATATATCCGATGGGCCGGATGAAGGCCTGTTTGAGGAACTGGTCGGACTATACATCATACAATCCGGGGAGATTTTCCAAGCCATTGAAATTGCCGAAAAGCAGAACAATAATTCGGAAATCAGGAAGCAGCTCCATGCGCTGAAAGGGATGAGCCTGAACATCGGTGCGCCGGCAGTCGGTGAGCAGTGTACAGAGATTGAGTGCATGATGGAAGATCCGGGCTATCTTAATCTGGAAAGTGGTATTCGCAAGATCCGTGTCATTACCGAGCAGACCATCAAAGCGCTCAAAGGAGTGCATAACAAAACATCAGAGGCCTGATACGTCAGGGATCCTGTTTTTCAACAGGGCTTCGGCGATAATCATATCTCTGGATGAGGTAATTTTGAGGTTATCGGCCTCTCCCTGTACGAGCTGA
>JBBRLW010000162.1:0-5583 GCA_038231115.1 Bacteroidia bacterium | reverse complement strand
TAATTCTGATCCTTAAAATCCGATAACAGGAAGCAGGTACAGCGCCGCTTGAGCGCGTTATTAAGATACGTTAGGGCCTCCCTGATGTTCGTGCCTTTGCCCTGAGGCTCCGGAGAAATCATCTCCCTGATTACACGAAGAATATGGCTCCGTCCTTTTTTAGGCGGAATAAATTTCTCAATTCGGTCCGAGAAGAATATCACACCGACCTTGTCATTATTCTTGATGGCTGAAAATGACAGCACCGCTGATATTTCAGTCATAATATCGCTTTTGAAAGCATTGAGCGTCCCAAAGGTTTCCGATGCACTAACATCAATCAGGAAGATGACGGTAAGCTCTCTTTCTTCCTCAAAGACCTTCACAAAAGGCTCATTGTATCTTGAGGTGACATTCCAGTCGATAGACCGGACATCATCCCCAAACTGATAGGGACGTACTTCGGCAAAGCTCATCCCGCGTCCTTTGAAGGCCGAGTGATAGGCGCCAGAAAATACCTCGCTTGAGAGTCCGCGTGTTTTGATTTCTATCTTCCTGACTTTACGGAGCAGTTCCTGTGTACTTAATGCCATGAAATCAGGACTAAGGGACTTCTACGCGATTAAGAATTTCGGAAATGATACTATCCGCCGAGACGTTTTCCGCTTCGGCCTCATAGCTCAATCCTATTCTGTGGCGCAGTACTGCATACGCCACAGCACGGACATCCTCCGGAATCACATAGCCTCGGTGGCGGATAAAAGCGTATGCCTTCGCCGCTATCGCCAGAGAAATTGATGCACGCGGAGAAGCTCCGTACGTAATCAGCGGAGCGATTCGGGTCAATTGATGCGCCTGAGGATCTCTCGTCGCAAAAACAATATCAATGATATATTGCTCAATTTTCTCATCCATATACACCATCCTGACCATCTCCCGCGCTCGGGTGATATCCTGCGGCTTGACTACCGCGCTGACGGATCCAAAGCTCTGATTGACTGAGCTGCGCAATATCTCTTTTTCTTCCGATTTGCTCGGATAGGTAATAAGAATCTTCATCAGGAAACGGTCCATTTGCGCTTCCGGCAAGGGATAGGTACCCTCCTGCTCTATCGGGTTTTGTGTGGCCAGAACCAGAAACGGCTCATCGAGCTTATAAGTAGTATCGCCAATCGTCACCTGACGCTCCTGCATGGCCTCCAGCAAGGCCGACTGAACCTTAGCCGGTGCACGGTTGATTTCATCTGCCAGAATGAAGTTGGAAAATATAGGTCCCTTGCGGACCAAAAACTGATTGGTCGGCATATTATAGACCATAGTTCCCAGAATATCAGCCGGTAACAAATCTGGTGTAAACTGAATCCGGTTGAATTTGGCATCAATAGTAGAAGCCAGTGTTTTGATGGCCAGCGTTTTAGCCAGTCCCGGAACCCCTTCCAGAAGTATATGACCGTTGGAAAGCAGTCCGATCAGCAGATTTTGCACCATCTCCTTCTGGCCAATGATGTTCTTGCCTATTTCCATGGTCAGCAGGTCAATGAAAGCGCTTTCCATCTGCACCCGCTCATTGATTTCCCTGATATCCGGTTGTGTAATAGCATCCATATATTCTGAGTATATAATTCTCTTTGAATTGTTCGCAAATTTAGAAAATCATGCCATTGATATGAATCTTCAAAAATAGATTTATCTCAATGGGATATAAATCAAAAGCGCGGAGACTGGGAGTCTGCCGCGCTTTTTTCGAAAAATGAACAAATGAAAACTATCTACCTCTGTTGAGGTGAAAATATTATTATCTATACTTCAGGATAATAAACTTCGTATCACCTGAAATAATTTCAAAAATATCCGGAATTATCTGGATACGTTGAACTTCGACTGGATCTGATAATTCCCAGACTCCGCTTTCAGGATATACATCCCTGAGCTAAGCGTTTCGATGTTCAGCTTGAGATTATTAAGTCCGCGAATTACATGACTGCTCTGCTGATAAACCAGTCTTCCATCGATGGTATATACTCTCATATTGACCATAGCATCGCTGGGAGCGTTGAATCTTACAAAAGTGTAATTGTCATAGGCAGGGTTAGGGAAGATATCCGCTTTAACGGCTGCTTTTACAACAGGACTTGTAATAGTTGCTTCCTGGATAGCAGAAAACTGTCCGAAGGCAATATCATCAATAAACAGCTTGGATGCTCTTGGATTGGCATACGTTGAGCTAAATATAGATATATATGCGCTATCAGGAGTAATAGAAGATGAGCTGTTAGAATCCGGATACGTCAGGTTAAATGAAACCTGTTTGTATGTAGTTTGGAACTCCCTCGATGTGATGAACTCACGGGTTGCAAATATACGCGCTCCATTTGTACCACTTTTGAAGGATCCGAACTCGAAAGTAAAGCTATCCTTTTTGCCACCGGCAGTATCAGGCAGGTACTTATACCAGAAAGACATACTACGCGGCTTGGATTTGGTCGCATATCCGATGATATAACGGCCAGTAGAGTCCGGAGCAGCGGTTACTGCGCGCGCAGGCTGCGTTACCTTACCTCCAGTATCTTTTGGAGAAATAAGTTCAAGTGCGAAATCTCCCATGTGGGAATCCGTAGATTTAATCGCTCCTATAGAGAAGAATCCGATTGGCGTCTCATAGCCATTGGTCTTTGTCCAGGATTCGAAATCGTAAGAAGGGGTCTGGGCTGAAGCACAGAATCCGGCTATAATGCCGAACAGGAGTGTAAAAATTTTCTTTGACATAATTTAATGATATTTTAATATTGAATACGTTTAAAGCTTCCAAAAAGTTCATAAATTGCGATTTTGGCGTCCTTATGCCCTGATTTACTTGATATAAATCCCTACTTTTGCAGACTTATTGCAAGGCACTCCCCTGAATTTTCAAACATGGATCACAACCGATACGGCAGCCATTCCGGCTTTCTTTTTCATGAGCTGCTCAAACAGGAGCTTCCTTCCGGAGAAGGTCGGAGAAATTATGCCAAAGGGGAAAGCATTTTCAATGAAGGTCAGCAGGCCTACGGACTCTTTTGTATCCTTTCCGGAAAAGTGAAGATCCTGCGCAGCGGAGATTCCGGCAAGGATCAGATTCTGCGCTTGGCCGGATCTAGAGATGTTATCGGATACCGTGCTCTTCTGGCTGATGAGACCTATAAAGCCTCAGCCGTGGCCCTTGAGGACACTTCCGTAGGATATGTACCTAAAAAGATATTCTTCGATATCCTGAACTCCAATCCGGAGATCAGCCGGGGAATGATGAAGCTGCTCTCTAAAGATCTGGAGCGCTCTGAAAGCCAGATGGTAGATATCGCAACCAAAAGCGTCATTGAGCGGGTGGCTGAAGTTCTCCTGCTGCTTAAAGAAAGCTATGGATTTAAAGCGGATGGTCAAACACTGGACATGAATCTCAAGCGGGAAGATTTGGCCAACATGGTGGGCACGGCTACTGAAGTTTTTATCCGCCAGCTCGCGCGGCTTAAAGAGGATAAGCTCGTAGATACCCTCGGACGCAGCATCCGCCTGCTCGATATCCCGGGACTGCTGAGAGTCGCGCGTCTGCACGAGTAATCTCGTTCCTCACGATTTTCCCTTAGATTTGCCGGGTATGTCTCCCCTCAGAGCCATAGATATATCGTCCCTCCGGAGCCGTATTAATCTACTGATATGCGGGCTCCTCCTGCTGAGTCCTGCGTATATTTCTGCGCGACCATCGCAGCCCACACGCATACTGATTATATTTGACTGCTCCGGCTCCATGCGCGCCAAGCTCGGGAAAACAACGCGTATGGAGGTGGCAAAGAAAATACTTATCCGGCTCGTGGATAGTCTGAGCAAGGCGCCTGAACTGGAGCTTGCCCTCAGAGCCTACGGACATCAGTATCCAGTTCCGGCACATAATTGCCTTGATTCAAAGCTGGAAATTCCTTTCTCGGCGAATAATCGCAATCAGATCATTGACTTCGTCAAAAAAGTCCAGCCCAACGGATATACACCTATTGCCTACTCTCTGGCACAGGCGGCTACGGATTTTCCGGATACCAAAAAGCGGAATGTCATTCTCCTTATCACTGATGGCATAGAGGAATGCGATGGAAATCCCTGCCAGGCGGTCAAAGACCTCATGGAAAAAAAAGTATATCTCAAGCCCTACATCGTTGGCATAGGCCTGAGTATGGAAAAAATGAAGGCCTTTGATTGCGTGGGGAAATACTATGCCCCGCAATCGGAAAAAGAGATCGGCAATGTGGTAGCCGGCGTTGTTTCCCAGGCACTGGATAATACCACCGTGCAGGTTTATCTCAACGATGCTTCCGGAAAGCCGAGCATCACCCATGCGGAAATGACTTTTTCCGATGCCATTACCGGCAAGGATATGTATCATTATATGCATACGCTGAGCGCGCCCGGAACTCCGGATACGTTCAGCCTCGATCCCAATTTTGTCTATAACCTGACGGTTCACACGGTTCCAGCGCTGTTCCGGAAAAATCTGCCTATCCAGACTGCACATCACACCATTATACAGCTTCCTGCTGCACAGGGAGAGCTTAAGCTCAACTGCACTACGACGGAGTATAGATCACTGCCCTGCCTGATCCGTAAAAGCGGAGAAAAGCAGACCCTTCAGGTGCAGAATATAAATGCTACTGCCCGCTACCTCATCGGAAGCTATGACATAGATGTCCTCACGATGCCGCGCCTGAGCTTCCGCGCCCAGGGCATCAAAGCCGATGAGCTTACACAGATCAATATCCCCGAGCCTGGCAAGCTCGAGATTACGATGGGACGCGAAGGTGTTGCTACGCTGTTTTATATGCGCAACGGAAAGCAGCGCGAGTGGCTATTTAATCTGAAACGCATTACCGCATCCAGAGACCTGTATATCCTTCAGCCCGGCGAATACCGATTGCTCTACCGTATCGGCGCGCATACCCGCCAGGAAGAGTCCAAAGAAGTACTCATTAACATACAGTCCGGGGGCTTCACCAGGCAGACGGTGGAGTAGTGCAATTGCTGTGAAAAGCAGCAGCTTCCCTCCCAAGGCTCTATCTTCAGATGATGACTATTGCTTTATAACCCGGAACTGACTCAAAGTACTTCCCTGAGTAATACGAAGCAAATAAATACCCTGCGGCCCCTGAAGATTCAGGGATACACTCGAAGCCAGCGGATACTTTTCCGTAGATATCAGTCTGCCCGTCATGTCATATACTTCAATGGTGGAGGCTGATTTCTCATTAAGTCCCGAAATGGTCAGAGCGGATGAAGTCGGGTTGGGATAAATGATCAGATTGCTTTTGGCGCCGATCGTTTCTTCAATACCATTTACAGACGCATTCAATATTTTGGCGACGAAAGCATCGGATGTTCCCCCGATAGAAGTATGATAGGCTCCGGAGCTGGCAATTCCAGAAGTGCTGGACGTTTCTCCGGTAACAAACATATTTCCTGATTGATCCGTAGTAATTCCGTAACCAATATCGTCTTTGCTGCCTCCGTAGTAGGTAGCCCATTTCCGTGCACCCGATCCGGAGAACTTTGCAATAAATACATCTCCATCACCGATTTGAGAGGTAT
>JBBRLW010000161.1:0-5628 GCA_038231115.1 Bacteroidia bacterium | reverse complement strand
GGATACTACAGGCCATCAGCTGCGGCTGTTTGCTACGGCAGAGCTGCTGATTTACAGGAATCAGTTTGATGCTGCGAACAAAACACTTGACTCGATTGCACTGATTCCGGTGGAACAGAACTCATTGGAGGATGATATCCTGATGCAGAAGGCGAATATGGCTTTCAAGAAAAAGGATTATCCGGCTGCCCTGCAGCTGTATGAGCAAGTCTATACAAAATTCGGTACAGATATTCTGGCCGATGATGCCCTGATGCAGGCGGCCAAAATTGAAGATTCTTATCTGAATGAGCCTGAAAAAGCGAAGGCATTGTATGAGAAGCTGATCCTTGAGTATAAGGGCAGCGTGTATGCGGTGGATGCGGGTCAGCGGTACAGGATATTGCGCGGCGATGTCATGGCGCAGTAGCAGCGCTGATTATAGAGGTCAAATGATTGTGGAGTGTGGATCGGCGAAGGGGCTGACTACATATAATCGGATAGAATGGACTGAAGGCTGATTTCGGGTGTTTTGTGGATGGTGTGCCATCCGAAGGCGGTGGCGGATTCTATGTTAGCGAGGTTATCGTCGATGAATAGTATCTGCGCGGGTTCGCAGCCGAGGGTCGTAGTGACCAGATCGTAGATTTCGGTGAAGGGTTTCCGGAGGCCTGCTTCGTAGGAAAGGAAGGCGTGATGAAAGGCCTCAGAGAGGGTCTGGAATGCAGACTGTTCTCTGACCTGGCTATTGATCCGCAGCATGTGAATCGCATTGGTATTGCTGAGGAGGGCAATTTGATAGCGTGATTTCAGCTGATGGAGCATGGGAAAGCAATCGGGGATAAAGTCGATGAGGAGCGCATTCCAGGCGCTGATGATCTGCTCATCGGATACTGCTACCTCCGCAATATTGCGAATGGAGGCCATAAACTGCGTGGGAGAAATATGTCCGCATTCGAGGGCATCAAAGAGTCCGGACTGGCTGGTGAGGGAATATAGGGTACTGAATCCGGGGAGTCCGAGGCTGAGGAAGGCCTGCTCGGATAGGGCGATATCGATGTTGTAGAGGACATTTCCGAGGTCGAAAACGATGGTACTGATATTTTGCGGGGTCATTATGCTTGCAAATTAGGTATTTTGTGTAGATTTGCAGTACGAAATTTCGGATCGGTCCTATAGCTCAGTTGGTTAGAGCACCTGACTCATAATCAGGTGGTCGTAGGTTCAAGCCCTACTGGGACCACAAATTCACGCAATCCCTCTTGCAAAAAGTGAGGGGGAGTTAATGGTTTCAAAATAAGAAGTATCAAAATGGGGACTCATCCACCAATTCGATTTGCCTGAGAATAGGTCTTGAGATTTTTAAATTTGATATTATGTTGATCAAATCCATAGGCGCAAGCAAATAATTTGCAATTTTGGATTTTAAATGATCCTTCGACTTAGCTTTAATACCAAATTGTGCTAAAAATTGGGTTATGTCACGTGTAGCTCCTATTGTAACTTTATCTATTATTTGATCAGGAACTAAATTACTGTGACTACCAGAATTTTCATTTATGGATAGTGAAATATTGATGTAATAGAGGAATTTGATATGGATGGAATATAGAAGAGCTTGTCTTGATAAGGTGTAAGAAGTTTTTCTATAAAGTCAAATGACGTTTTATATTCCGTAGACATTCTTAATTGAAAAATATATTCATAATCATTAGATTTAAAATTTTCATTTCTAAATTCTCCAGAAGAATTAAAATACATTTCGTATAAAATGCGATTCAACACATGATTTTGCCCATTAATTTGGTATTTACTGAGTCCATCTGATAAATCTTTAAAGAAACCTGCGGAAGAATATGATCCACCACAGTTTGTTTGAATTAAATTCCTTCCAAAAATGAATTGTTCGTCCTTAGTTAAGTCGGAATGTCCATAATTAAGAAGACTACTAATTGCAGCATTCTGTTTATACCAATTATGAGACCGCATTTCTTTGAACAACTTTCCGAATGTAGTAGAGTAATCATAATTTTTATCTTGAACTGCACTTTCATGATAAGGAATATCACCCGAATAAATCATCTTATCAACATCAAAGTAAAAATCACCGATTAAAGATGTATGCTCCCAAGTAATCTGTTTTTCTCCGCTTAAGCTGTAAACAGTTTGCCGAACTTTTTTGAAGAATTTCTCTATGGATACTTTTTCACCTTTGAGATGTTCAAGTAGAGCACCAGTATAAATGCTATGATTCTCAAATCCACCATCGCTTGCATTTCGATCAGGTGAAGTTGAAAAAGCAATAAGGGTCCCACTCACGGATTCAACTGGTGCCCATGTGGTTGAACCTCTCGTTCCCCCGTGTTCGGCACGCATCTATAATCACTATATTTATATTATTAAGCTTCGTATCGTCATTAGATCGTGCCAAAATTAATAGTAACTCATTAATTGGCAATGAGTTACGCCTCCAGTGTGCCTCATTGTTGTTATTGATCTGGCATTCTATAGATCCTAGATAATTTTGTCCGCCAATCTCGGCTCCATGTCCAGCATAGTAGAAAATGATTGCATCGTAATTTCCACAAACATCCTTAAGCTCTGTTTCTATTTCCTCGAACTTAGTATTATTGCAGTTTTCAAAGTGCCTTGTATCATATCCTAACCGTTCAAATACATCTTTCATTGCCCTAGCATCATTAACTGCATTTTCCAGGGACAAGGATTGTATACAACATTCATTATTTCCAATTGTAATTGCTAATGTCTTCATATTATTAAGCTCTAATGTTTTCAATTCATCTAATGTATAGGGATAGTTATGCGATAATATATGTTTAAATGACCCGAAAAAATTTCCGAAACTCCATTATCTATGCACAGGTATCTATGCAAATGTAGTAAAAATATTATACTTTACAAAGTTTAATCGAAAAAATGTAAAGTATAATTAAATTATTGATTATTAACTTATTACTAAATTTTTGTTAGTCAAATCATGAGAGTAAATTTGAGTTATAATATACTACCATTACAATCTTATTAGCGCATTAAGAATGTAATCGTAAAAAATTATTAGCTAAACTATTCTATTTCATTATTGATTCCTCTTTCTTACTAACTTTACGCTATGCAAATGAAAACGGCTTTGATTACAGGAACGATTAATGGGATCGGATATGAGATTACGCATAAATTTGGCACATGGATTATCATCTGATTATCAGCAGAAGGAATGAAGGGAGGATACATTCAGCGATTTAGATCAGATGCAGAAAGCAATCGGGACGTAATCAGATTTGGCAATGTCCGGCAAAGAGCTGTAAATTGCCTGGTATTGGGACGCTCAATCGTCCTTTAAAGCTATGGATAAGAAGAAAGTAACGGGCATCGGTGGGGTATTTTTCAAATCCGAGAATCCCAAGGCGCTGAATGAGTGGTACGCCACGAATCTCGGACTGCCGATGAGTCCTTATGGCGCTACGTTTGAGTGGCGTGAAAATGAAGATCCTTCCCGCCAGGGATCCACGTCGTGGTGTACTTTCCCTCAGGATACAAAGCATTTTGAACCCTCCACCAAGTCGTTCATGATCAATTACCGTGTAGAAAATCTTTCCGAGCTGGTGGATGAGCTGAAAGCAGCGGGTGTGACTGTAACAGACGAAATTGCCGAGTACGAATACGGAAAATTTGTGCATATCCTTGACCTCGAGGGCAATATGATTGAGCTTTGGGAGCCGGCGGCGGATTCAGGCGATGAGGCTAAATAAGCCTGTCCGGATATAATTACACAGCATTCTCAGCTGCCTTTCTTCCTGAAATGATATAAATCAACTGATGAAAACAATACTTATCACCGGAGCCAACAAAGGCATCGGATACGAAATCGCGCGAGAGCTTGGTTCTCGGGGGCATAAGATCATCATCAGCGGCAGGGATGAGGTGCGGATCCATCAGGCGGCGCTGGAACTGGAGCGCGAAGGCGTATCGGTGCAGGCGCTGGTTATGGATGTGTCTGATATTCATAGTATTCATGCGGCCAGGGAGCTACTGAGTCAAAGTGTTCCGCAGCTGGATGTGCTGATCAATAATGCAGGGATATTGCTGGATCGGGATACGTATCTGCCGGAAATTAGCGCATCGGACTGGCTGCAAACTTTCCAGACCAATGCTTTCGGAGCGTTTTTTACAGCTCAGGCCTTTCTGCCGATGATGGCAGAGGGTGGCAGAATCATTAACATGAGTAGCAGCGGAGGACAAATTTGCAATGGAATTTCTACCTGGTCTCCGGCGTATTGCATCAGCAAGACGGCGCTGAATGCGATCACGCTTCAGCTGGCCGCGGCTTTGGCTCCGAGAGGGATAGCAGTCAATGCGATGAGTCCGGGATGGGTCAGAACGGATATGGGAGGAGGCTCAGCAGATAGATCGGTGGAGAAGGGCGCGGAGACGGCGGTCTGGCTGGCTACGGAGGCAGATCAGACTTTGACTGGCAAGTTCTGGATGGACAGGAAAGAAATCAGCTGGTAAGGTGAATTGGGGTTTGTAGCGCTGAATATCGTTGAAGATGCAGGCTTACGCATAATTGTTAGTAGCTGACAATTTTTATAGAGATTAGATTTTCAGACATACGCCTGCAATTCAGGTAATTTACTTTCCTTTGAAGCAATTAGTAATCCATCAATATGCTACTACAGATTCCTATATGGCTGAATGGGCTGTTCATTTTTACGACGCTGCTGACCCTGTATCTTTTTTGCCGGGATGTGAATACGAGCAGGCGCCTTTCAGCATTGCCCGGCGGGAAATCGGCGGCTGACGCGCGGAATCCAAGGAGACGGATAGCACTGCTGTTTTCGGCCTGGCTCATCGTGCAGGGTGTAGTGACCTACTCCGGCTTTTATACGGATACCAGTACACGTCCGCCGCGGGTGCTGCTATTGGCGGGTCCGCCATTGATTGGTATCCTGTGGGTGGTGCTGTCTAAAAGAGGCCGACGCTGGATGGACAGCCTGAATCTGCATCAGCTGACGATGGTGCATTTTGTCCGGATTGCGGTGGAGATTTGTCTGCTGTATCTGAGTACGTACAGGGTTGTTCCGGCGCTGATGACATTTGAGGGCCATAACTGGGACATTTTCTCCGGCTTTACGGCTCCTATTATGTGGTGGATATCGTTTGGGAAGTCCAGATATGTGCGGGGCATCCTGCTGGCCTGGAATATCGTTTGTCTGGGATTGCTGGCCAATATTGTAATTACGGCAGTGCTTTCCATCCCCGGGCCGCTGCAAAGGCTGTCATTTGATCAGCCAAATATCGCGGTGCAGTATTTTCCATTTAGCTGGCTGCCCGCATTTATTGTCCCGATTGTGCTGCTGTCGCACATTGTGAGCATCAGGAAGTTAGTGCTGATGGATAGCACTGAAAAATAAAAAGCCTGTAAATCATGGATTTATAGGCCTCATTTGTGATTAATTAAGAGCCTGTCTAAAAATTTTATAAAAGCTTATTGGGATGCTTCCTTCATCATCCTGCGTTGTTCTTTTTGAATGCAAAAGCGCTGATATGTCCCTCAAAGCCCGTGCTGGCTGATACCAAAATCAGCTCAAATGCGCAAATAAAAATTTTGAGACAGGCTCTAAACACTCT
>JBBRLW010000160.1:0-5637 GCA_038231115.1 Bacteroidia bacterium | reverse complement strand
GTAACCAGAACTATGGGAGGAATTTCTGGGATATAGAATATGCCGATTTCTGCGAAAATACCAATCTTAATCAGGCAGGATACTTCCTTATGTGTCAGCAGTTTTCTAAGTACTTTCACACACAGGGACATGGAAATATCATCAACATATCCTCTATCTACGGTGTTATTGCGCCACGACTTCAGATTTATGAAGGCACTACCATGCATGCCGCGCTTGAGTATTATGTCATCAAATCGGGATTGATCCACATGACTAAATATATGGCAAAATTCTTTAAGGGAATGAATATACGCGCCAATTGCATCAGCCCGGGCGGAATCTTTGATAGTCAGCCTGAGCCTTTTCTATCAAATTATAAAGCATTATCCCTGAATAAGGGCATGCTGGATAAATCCGATATTAACGGAACATTACTTTTCCTTCTTAGTGACCTTTCTACCGACATCAATGGGCAGAACATCATCGTAGATGATGGATTTACGCTGTAACTTTGCAGCTTATGCTGGAGCTTACAGGGAGCAAAATCATACTAAAAGAGTTTACGCGGGATCATCTTCATGATCCGCGTTACTTCGGATGGCTACGGGATATCGAGGTTGTCAATACGATCTATCGTATAGAATATCTGATGAATACGGATTTTGCCGAGGTGGAGCAATACTTTGACCAATTGGTAAAAGGAAAGAAGGATGTCCTGTTTGCTATTCACGAAAAAGAATCAGATTCATTTATTGGCACCCATAAGATCGGGCATATTAATTTCCGGTCTGGCACTGCGGATATGGGAATTATGATCGGTGAAAAAGATGCCTGGGGGAAAGGGTATGCAAAGGATGTGATCCGCACGGGAGCATCTTATGCGTTCAATATACTTTCTTTACGCAAGCTCACCGGAGGAACTATCTCTACAAATACGGCGATGTGTCGCTGCTTTGAATCCCTGGGATTCAAAGCAGAAGCCCGACTGCGTCAGCAGCTATTATTTAAAGGTGAGTATGTAGATCATACACTATACGGCCTTTTTAAAGAGGAGCTTATCTAATTAATGTATGGCGGATCAGAAGAAGAAATTACTATTCATAGTTACTTATATATCAAGAGATTGGGAAGGAATCAGTCTCGTAGCCTGGTATCTGAAGCGCTACGGATTTGAACTTGTATACACCAACGGTTATGATATTAAGGCTAAGGTATTGAAGCACAAGCCGGATGGTGTAGTGTGGGATCACCTGACATGGGACTTCAAAGTAGAAGAGCTGAAATTTGTCAAGCAGCTGGGCTGTATGACCTTCTGCCTGCCTACCGAAGGCTTATTCTATGATGAGCATGGTGCTGTAAAAGCTACCGGAGAGTTTCACGGCTCACAGCCCTTTCTCGATCTTTATTTTGTCTGGGGAGAGTACGTCAAGAATGCCATTCTGAAAGAAAATATCCTGCCTGCGGAAAAAGTCCCTGTTGTAGGCAGTCCACGATTCGATTTCTATAATCTCGAGAAGTTTTCAAAATACTATACACCACGGGAGGAGTTCTGCAAGAACATTGGGATCAAGAATGCCGATAATCCGATTGTCCTTTGGGCTCCTACGTCAGTCTTTATTGGAAGAGATAAGGAAGAACGGCTGAAAATGTACACCGAGCGCGGAGAGAACTCCATTGAGCGCCTACAGCATCTTTTTGAAGACGGAGATCTCGAATTTGAAAAACACGGAAATCTGATTTGCCAAATGGCAGAGCAGCATCCGGAATGGAATTTCATCATTAAAATACATCCCGCTGCCTGGGTTGAGCCTTATGTTCCTTTCACGGAAAAGTATCCTAACATCTTTTTAGGATATAATGCACATATTAGAAACTTCTTATATCACTCTGCCATACTCATTCAGCGCAATTGCACTACTGCTACAGAAGCATGGATTATGAATAAGCCAGTTATTCAATTAGAAGCGGCCAACTATCATTTCCAAGCTCCGGATAACTATAAAAAGGCAAGCACGGTTGTTACCTCATTTGATCAGGTGGAGCCATTAGTCAAAGATTATATCGCAGGAAAGCCAATTCCTGAAAGCGAGCTTGAATACAGAGAAAAATTTATTGAATCTTTCTATTACAAAATAGATGGGCTTTCAGCCAAAAGGACAGCGGATATACTCAATGAGTATATGTCTGAGCCGTACTACACTTCAGATCAGCAGGCCAAGACCCGCAATAATCTGATTACTCAAGCCAAAGCATGGGATAAAGAGCAAAGCTCCCGCCTGTCCAACAGAGTCAAGGATGTTCTCGGTCTTGATAGAAACCAGTCTTTAAGATTTTGGGATAAGTCTAAAAAGAAAAAAATGGATTCACTTACGCAGGGAGAAGCCGAGCCAACACAGGAAATGGAAGCTCATCAAATGAAAAAAATAGATCAGCTTCACCTCTCTTGATTCCTCCCTTGAAGAAAATTCTCATACTCTCTACTTCCCTGCTAAACGATAGAATGATACTGTATAACAGCTTCATTCCTGAGCTAAGCAAACAGGCCGAAGTTATTATCTGGGCAAAATCTTTTGATAAAGAACCCTACGCTTCTCTGAGCCTGCCCGGCGTCAAGGTGCAGAACTTTCCGAAGGTGCGGGGACTGCGTTTCAAATATGAGCTTTTACGGAGGCTCAATGATTATACCTGGGATGCAAAAGGATACTCATCCTCACGTAAAATATTCTGGCATTGGAATAAGAAGAACTCTGTTCCGTGGTATCATCACCTCATTCGTGCGGGGGCAAATATTGTCAATGTCTTAGGCCTTGCTCCAAAATTGGAGTCCATCTCCGAAAAACAATATATAACGGACGATAGAACTACCGAAGCCACCAAAAGGCTTCAGGAATTAAAGCCTGATCTCGTCCTGTGCATGAGTCCTTTCCGATTTGAAGAGCCCGGAATTATCGGGGCTGCCAAAAAGCTACGGATAAAAACAGCGGCTTTTATTACTTCCTGGGATAACATCACCACCAAAAACCGAATCATGTTCGACTATGATGCGTATTTTGTCTGGAGCCAGCAAATGAAGTCGGAGTTAATTAAATATTATCCGTATGCATCTAAAAAGCCGATATATATAACTGGCGCTCCCCAATATGACGTATTCAGTCAGGATAAGTTCAGGCAGAGCCGCGAGGACTTTGCACATTCCATCAAATTCGATCCGACACTACCGATAATTACATACGCCCTTGGCTCACCCGGATTTTTAAATGAGCTGCCCGGTGCTTTTGAGTTCCTCAGACGGGTAGCTAAAGGAGATCTGGGAAATGTTCAGATCATCATTCGTCCCCATCCACTATTTATTTCTGATCCGAAAATTGATGAGCTTCAGTCTATTTATCCCAAGTCCTATATTCAGCGATCTACGCCTACACCCCAGAACAGGATATATACGCATGATGAATCCAAAATTTACGAATGGGTGAATACCTATCGCCATTCTGATGTGATTATCCAGCTTGCCAGTACGGTGGCTGTTGATGCCGCAATTCTGGACAGACCTGTCGTCAATATCAACTTTGATCCCTCAGAAGAGAAAACCGGACTGGTTAAAGAATTTTCCAGACTCGACCATTTTGCACCTATCGTAAATTCCAATGGAATAGCTGAAGCAAATTCTTATGACGACATTATAGCCCGTACACAGGAGTATATTAAAGATCCATCGAAAGATGAGGCTGGACGTAAGGAGATTGTAAAATACGTCTGTGAATATGCTGACGGTCAATGTGGAAACCGTTTTGCGGACTCCATGATAGAATTGCTGAATTCAAAATGATTAGTTTCAACCTCCAATAGATTTTCGCCTTATATTATTTCATGGCACAATCCACTAACAAGATATTGCTCGTGTTGCCACGAGGAGAAGCAATCCGGAATTTTATTCTGAGCGGCACTGCGGATGTCTTGGCTAAAGCGCATAAGCTGGCCATTATTAGCGTCCTGCCTAATAAGGAGCTGGAAGATAAAATGCGCTCCCTGACGGATGAGTTTTATATATTGGAAGATGAGCCTCAACCTTATATAGCGAGATTCCTTCGGCAACAATTAGATATAGTTCATGGGAGATGGCTTTGGTCGGAAGCCGCCAAGGAGCGGTGGATGCTCCGGGACCACGAAGCAAATACACTTCCCAAAAAAATCAAACGCTCTTTACTCAAAGCTTTAGCGTATCCTTTTACGGGTAGGCAGGGAGTTAAATTCGTTTCTGCATTGGAAAATGTAGTCAGTGAAAAAATTTACCCTACTGATAAATTTGTAGAGCTTATCAGGAAGATTAACCCTGCACTTGCATTTAACGGTTCTCATATTCATTGCCAGAATGCAGTCCCTGTAATGCATGCAGCCCGGAAGCTTGGAATCAAAACCGCCACCTTCCTTTTTTCATGGGATAATCTTACTTCTCAGGGACGGATTATGCCTCCCTGCAATCAGCATCTGGTATGGAATGATCAAATCAAATCTCACTTTCTGGAAATTTATGACAATGTAAAGCCTGAGCAGGTTTCCGTAACTGGAACACCACAGTTTGACTTTCATTTTCACAAGGACAAATTATGGTCGCGCGAAGACTACTGTGCTAAAATCGGAGCGGATCCTACGCGTCCTATCGCGCTATATACTACCGGAATGGCCAATCACATGCCGGGTGAGCATATTACGGTCGAGCGCATCGGAGATATGCTCAATACTTTCCCTGAGGCTACCCGTCCGCAATTAGTAGTCAGGGTTTATCCAAAGGATAAAACCGGAAGATTTGAAGACACAAAATCCCGCCGGAAGGATATTATCTTTCCTCATATTCCTTGGGAGCCTAACTATTTAACGCCTATGCCCGAGGATTTGATTCTCTGGACGAACATGCTTCAGCATTGTGAATTGGGAATCAATGTCGCCTCGACGGTCGCGCTTGAGCTGTGTATGTTCAATAAGCCTGCACTTAACGTAGCCTATAATCCGGTAGGAGTCAACATATTTCCTATAGACTATTCCCGATATTATACCTGGGATCATTTTAAGCCAATTGTAGATTCGGGTGCCCTTTATGTCGCCTATAGTGAAGAGCAATTACTCAGCTTCATTCATCAGGGTCTGAACCATCCTCAGGAAAAAGAAGCCCAAAGGAAGTCACTTCTACAGGGATTCTTCGGTAATACGCTGGATGGAAATAGTTACATCAGGATTGCCGAAGTGCTTTCTAAAGTAGCTGACAACAGCTTGTAAGAATGATTGATAAAAAGAAGATCATCTTCATTTCACACGTACACCCTTTTCCTGCCAATTCGGGACAAAGTCAGCGGGTATTATACTCATTAAGAGCCGCTAAAGAATTTTTCAGTGTTACCTTTCTTACAGTAGGAAATGAGAAGATAAAGTCCGAGCTTGAATCCAAGCTGAAACCCTTCTGCGACGAAGTCATCGTGCTTCCTTACCTGACACAGAGCTCACAATTATCACGATACTTTCATAAGCTGAACGGAAGGATATACTCATTATTAACTGGTCTTAAAGAATCAAATTATATTTTCGGAAAAGTAGAGCTAACTGAGCAGCGACTTGAGCAAGCATTGAAAGGACGAAAATTCGATGTTGCGCTTTTTGAATATT
>JBBRLW010000159.1:0-5654 GCA_038231115.1 Bacteroidia bacterium | reverse complement strand
CGAGCATCGGAGCATCTGCTGTTTCAGGAAATACTTACTCATGGACATCTAATCCAACAGGATTTACTTCTACGGTATCTAACCCGAGCGTATCTCCTACGGCTACTACTACGTACTCTTTAACAGAGTCCAACGGGACTTGTTCTACAACAAACACTGTAGTCATCACGGTGAAACCGGTTCCAGCGGCAAGCGTAGCCTGCCCGAGTCCGACGATCTGTTCAGGTTCATCTGCGAGCATCGGATCATCTGCTGTTTCAGGAAACACTTACTCATGGACATCTAATCCAAGCGGATTCACCTCTACGGTTTCTAACCCGTCAGTATCTCCTACAGTTACTACAACATATAGCCTGACTGAGTCCAACGGAACATGCTCTACTACGAATACAGTAGTCATCACCGTGAAACCGGTTCCTGCAGCTACTACAGGATCAGCGAAAGCCATCTGTACAGGTAGCTCTACTACAATCGGAGCTGCATCAGTAACGGGTAACACATACTCATGGACATCAACTCCGACAGGATTTACGTCAACCGTATCTAACCCGTCAGTATCTCCTACAACGACTACAACATATAGCCTGACTGAGTCTAACGGAACCTGCTCTACTACAAACACAGTAGTCGTAACAGTCAATCCGAAGCCTGCCGCAAACGCCGGAGTCAACAGAGCCATCTGTAACGGAAATTCCACGACACTTGGAGCAGTAGCGGTAAGCGGATCAAGCTACGCATGGACATCGAATCCTTCCGGATTCGCTTCCACGCTTGCGCGTCCTTCCGTATCTCCTACAGCAACTACGACTTACACCGTTACGGAGACCAATTCAAACGGATGTATTGCATCTAATACCGTAGTCGTAACCGTGAATCCGAAGCCTTCAGCTTCTGCCGGAGGCAATCAGTCCATCTGCTCCGGAAACAGCACGATCCTCGGAAATGCTTCCGTAACTGGTAACACCTACGCATGGACATCAAATCCTTCCGGATTTACATCCACTCTGGCACAACCTACTGTTAGTCCTTCTGCTACAACAACGTATTATTTGACTGTTTACAGCACCAATAACTGTAGCGCTACCGATAATGCAGTAATCACGGTGAATCCACTGCCAGCAGCAAACGCCGGATCAGCCAGAGGAATCTGTGCCGGAAGTTCTACGACGCTTGGTGCGGCTTCCGTAACCGGATCCACCTATGCCTGGACTTCTACGCCAACCGGATTTACTTCTACGGTATCTAACCCGACGGTATCTCCTGCGGCGACTACTACCTATACATTGACCGAAAGGAACTCCAATGGATGTACAGCGACCAGCACGGTAGTAGTTACAGTGAATCCTGTACCAAGTCCGAATGCAGGAACCGACGTAACGATCTGCTCCGGAAGCTCTTCCACCATCGGATGTCCTTCAGGATGTCCTCCGGTAACTGGAAATACATACGCCTGGACTTCCAACCCATCAGGATACTCTTCCACGCTGACGAATCCTACAGTAACGCCATCAGTAACGACTACCTATTATCTGACTGAAAGCTCAGCAGCAGGATGTTCCGGTACGGACGATATCGTTATTACGGTGACACCTACTCCGATGCCTAACGCCGGAACCGGTGCAACCATCTGCGAAGGCGGATCAACCACCATCGGAATGGCGTCCACAGCTGGACATACATACTCCTGGACTTCTACGCCGTCCGGATTTACCTCTACGGTTTCCAACCCGACGGTTTCTCCGATTACGACGACTACCTACACGGTAACAGAGTTCAACGCAGGATGTTCCGGATCAAACTCTGTGATCATCAACGTGAATCCTAAGCCGATTGCTGATGCAGGCGCTGATAAAACCATCTGCTACGGTCAGTCCGTACTGATTGGCGGAAGCAGCACGACATCAAACGTCTATTACAGCTGGACTTCAGCGCCATCCGGATATACTTCAACGTCTATGACGCCGACAGTATCTCCTACGGCAACTACATCATATTACCTGACCGTAGGGAACATCTACACCGGCTGCGTAGCCATGGATACCGCGAAAGTATCTGTTAATCCGCTGGCTGTGGAAACAGCAGGAAGCAACCGCAATATCAATTACGGAGCTTCTACTACTCTGGGAGGTGCATCCTCTACTACCGGAAACACCTACGCATGGACATCAAATCCTTCCGGATTTACTTCTACGGTGTATCATCCGGTCGTTTCTCCGATCGTAACGACGACCTACTATCTGACGGCAACTACGCCATCCGGATGTGCTAAAATGGACTCAGTGATTGTAACCATCAACCCACGTCCGATTGCCTGCACCGGATCCGCGTCAACCATCTGCGCTTCTGATTCTGTCAGACTCGGATGTGCAGCGGTCACTGGAAATACCTACGCATGGAGCTCAAATCCTTCCGGATTTACTTCTACCGTATCCAATCCGTACGTGAAGCCGGTAGTTACTACTACTTATACATTAACGGAAACCATCACCGCTACCGGTTCTTCCCGAACCAATACGGTAGTGATCACGGTGAATCCGAAGCCTATAGCCAATGCAGGCGGTGCGAAAGCCGTATGTGCCGGAAGCTCTACTGCCATCGGATCTGCATCAGTCTCCGGAACTACCTACGCATGGACATCCCGTCCGAGCGGATATACTTCTACGGTATCCAACCCGACGGTAACGCCTTCAGTAACGACGACCTACTTCCTGACAGCGACTTCAGCAGCAGGATGCCGCGCAACAGATTCAGCAGTAGTAACTGTCAATCCATTGCCACTGGCATCTACCGGACCGGCGCGTACCATCTGCGCAGGCAGCTCGACCACAATCGGTTGCCCGACCAGCACAAGCTCTACCTATAGCTGGACGTCAAATCCTTCCGGATTTACTTCCACCAACTCCAATCCGAGCGTTAGCCCGTCAGTAACTACAACCTATACTTTCACTGAGACCTATCCGGCTACCGGATGCTCTTACTCAAGTACAGTAGTAGTAACGGTGAATCCGCGCCCTACGCCAAATGCAGGAGCTAACAGAGCCATCTGCGCCGGAACAACAACCTCCATCGGTATGACGTCAACAACAGGACATACCTATTCATGGACTTCTACGCCTTCCGGATATACTTCTACGGTATCCAATCCGAGCGTGACACCTACGGTCACGACTACTTACACCGTAACCGAAACCATCACCGCTACCGGATGCTCACAGTCATCTTATGTAATTGTGACAGTCAATCCGAATCCGGTCGCCAATGCCGGTGGAAACAAATCGATCTGTGCAGGCGCTTCCACAACCCTCGGGTCAGCAGCTGTAACCGGACTGAATTACTACTGGTCAACTACACCATCCGGATTCACATCCACTATGGCTCAGATCACCGTATCGCCTTCCGCTACAACTACGTACACCCTCTTGGTCAGCAATGGAACCACCACCTGCTACAGCAGAGACAATAGCATTGTTACCGTGAATCCGCTGCCTACGCCTAAAGCGTATTCCACAGCGACGACGGCCATCTGCGCCGGACAGTCCATCACCCTCGGATCAGGGACACAATCCGGAAATACTTACGCATGGACATCTGATCCATCCGGATTTACTTCTACAGTATTTAACGTGACTGTTACACCATCAGCGAGCACACGCTACAAGCTGAAAGTAACCAACACCAATGGCTGCTCCGATACAAGCTCGGTCTATGTGAAAGTCAACGCGCTTCCTACCGGAAATGCAGGACCTGATCAGCTGCTGACTTGCGGACAGGATACAACTTCCCTTCATGCGATGAATATCCATGCCGGTGAAAACGTCCTCTGGACAGGCTTCGGAGTCAACTATACCAACGGAACCAGTACGGTTGTACATCTTTCCGGACTGAAAAAAGGACTCTTCGGATACCGTCTTACGACCAGCAATGCCACTACCGGATGCTCCGTATCTGACTCGGTTTACATCCGTGCCAACTGCCCGGGTCATTACCAGACGCAGATCTACTGCTCTACCGATACCCTCAAAAACGGATATGTAATTAGTACGCTTTCCGATCCTGATACCACAGTTACTCATGTTTCCTTGGCCAGCGGATATACCCTGCCTGCCGGAGTTGGATACAACACCACAAACGGAAGCATTTATGTAACCAACAATAGCCTCCTTGTAAGCGGAATCTATAGCCTGCTCTTCAATGAAACCGATGCCCTCGGCGGAACGTCTTCTGTAGCATTTACACTGACGATCTGTACCGATCAGGAAGCAACGCATAACAATCCTCCGAACAAAAATCAGGATTGCTACCGCAAGAACGATGTAGTTGTCAGCTTCACTGATGCTGATTGCGCCATCGAGCACGCTTCTATCACTACGGGAAGCCTCCCTACAGGATTCTATCTGAATCCGGTAACAGGAAGCATCACCGTCAGAGATACAACGCTGATCACCGCTGGAGTTAAATCATTCACCGTCAAAACAGTGGATTGCCACGGAGGTATCAGCTACAGCCCAATCACCTGGACGATCTACGCTGATAAAGAAGCAGTGTACACTGTAGCACCTGCAAAAGCATCCGGCGCCACTTATGTGGACGGTGAGACACTTGCCAGCGTCACCGACGCTGATGGAATCATCACCAACGCAATGATCATCTCCGGAACGCTTCCATCAGGAATGGCCTTCAATACCAGCACTGGAGAATTCACGGTAAGCGACTTCAGCAAGCTGCGCACCGGAAACTACTCCCTGGTTGTCCTGACATTCGATATTACCTGTGGATTCACCAAGTCTCCGGTAAACTTCATGCTCGACAATCCGCTGCCAGTGGAGCTGATCAGCTTTGAAGCATCCATGAAAGCGAACAATGTAGCCCACCTGACCTGGTCAACGGCAACGGAGATCAATAACAAACAGTTTGATATTGAGCGCTCATTTGATGGCACGACCTTCGAGAAAATCGGAGAGAAAGCCGGACACAATAACTCTGTAGTAGTAAACAACTACTCTTATGATGATCAGCTTGGTGCAAATCCGCTGGCAAACATCATATACTATCGCCTGAATCAAATTGACTGGAACGGTCAGCATGAGTACACGGATATCCGCAAGGTCATCATCGTACGCAAAGCCGGAGAAGTCAAAATGTGGTACAACCGCGATGCCAACGTAATCCGCACAACGCTCAGCGCAACGCATGAGGAGCAGATTGCCTTTATCATCACGGATATGGCCGGAAACATCATCTCTGAGGAATCACGCCGCCTGAGCAAAGGTCCAAACGCAGTCGAGGTAACCATGCCGGAAGTTCGTGCAGGAATGTACAACGTCCTGATGAGCCTCAACGGTGAGATCTACCAGGTCAGAATTATGAAGTACTAAGAATCACAAAACGTACTCAATATACGATTAGCTTGGAGGGGATCGCATCCCCACCGGAGCCATAGCCTGAGCCAGGTGCTCAGGCTGTAGCCCACCGGAAAATAACATTATTTCGTCTCATCATCATCATCATTAGAACAGCCCCGCAGAGAAATCTGCGGGGCTGTTCGCGTGTTGTATATATCACATCTATGACAAACGATCTGTACGAATCCCTGCTAATGACGCCCGACGTATGACGCCCGACGTATGACGCCCGACGTATGACGCCCGACGTAT
>JBBRLW010000158.1:0-5670 GCA_038231115.1 Bacteroidia bacterium | reverse complement strand
AGGGATATCCTATGCGCCCCGAGGGATTGACAGATGATCTGTACACAGATATGGAAAAGCCGACCAATTTGTTTTCCACGCACAAAACCAGCAACTCCTTAATGTATGTGCTTGCTTCCCTGCATAGAAGGTCTCATAACCTTGATGACTGCCTGTTATTGAATAGCAAATCCCGTATCATTGAAACTATTGATTCCAACATATTTATCGTCAAGAACGGAGAAATTTCAACACCTCCTACCACAGAAGGCTGTGTAGCGGGAGTAATGAGAGAATATCTGATCAGTGTTATGGAGTCCAATGGAATCAAGTATAGCAAAACACCTCTCAATCTGGAGGATCTGTTTGCAGCCGACGAGATGTTTGTCACCAATGCCATCAGCGGAGTTCAGTATGTCAAACACTACAAGGTGAAAGAGTATCAATCAGATGTTGCCTCTGTCCTAAGCAAGCATATCAATGATAATCTCATCGGATAAATTGATATAGCACAACATATTTCAAATAAAAAGCCCCGCATTGTAATAATGCGGGGCTTTTTATTTTATGTGCAATCTATCTCCTATTGGAGCAGGTAGATATTACCCTTGTATTTTTTAATTTCCAGATTATCGTAGTCCGTAGCTTCTATACTATAGATATATACGCCATCCGGGAGCCTTTTCCCCGTATCGCGATAGGTTCCGTTCCATCCCATCGTTTTGAAGTCATCCGAGGTATAAACAATCTCTCCCCATCGATCCATAATGGTACAATGCCAGGTATTAACTCCTTTGGCTATTGGAGCCCATTTATCGTTCAGGTCATCACTGTTAGGTGTGAAAGCGTTCGGGAAGTAAGGGATCAGGAACTGCTTGACGATAACCGTATCAGAAGCAGTATCGGTACATCCATATTGATTTGTTGTAATGAGGCGAACTATATATGACCCTGTATCATAAGGCTCAAGCGGAAATCTGTGATTTGTAACTGCTATATTGCTATCCATAGTTGAATCTCCGTAGTCAAATACGCTGCGAATAATTTTCCCTGAGCCTGAGCTGGTATTATCAGTGAAGGTTGCGCTTGGATCCAGATTATCCAGTACATTGCTTCCTGTAGTAGTAGTTATGGTAAATTGAGGCTGAGGCAAATATCGGACGTGTACCGTTGAGGTAAAGTCAACCGTGGCAGCACACTGGAATCCTCCGTATTTGGCCACTGCTTCCAGCTTGACGGTGTAATCTCCGGCATCGAAATAAGTGTAGATAGGATTAACCGTATCGGAAGTGCCTCCGAGAGGATCTCCAAAGCTCCAGTGATACACTACACTATCCAGAACGCCAGGAGCGGCAATGGTCGTGTTATTAGTAAATATAGATGCATTGCCCACACAGGCATCTTTAGCAGTAAAAGATGGTACAGGAGTCGGTTTGATATTTATCGTAACCCGATCCGTATCCGTACATCCCCCATTGACCACCGTAGCATTATTAGTAGCTACAAGCAGTACGGAATGATCTCCGGAAGTAGCAAACTGCTGAACTACTTTGATTCCCGTAACAAACGTCGGATCTCCATCGAAATACCATTTGTATCCGTCATAGCTTGCGTTGACGCTGGAATCTCCATAGAAGTTAACATCCGTAGCCTGACATAAAATAGAATCGTAGCTGATGACTGCAAGAGGCGGAGCCAGTACTTGAGACTTGATAACCGGAGTAGTGTCTTTACATCCTGCAGAGGAGTATGATACCAGCCTGATGTTATACTTTCCGGCAGCCGGATATATTTTGTTCGCAGTTTTATTCGTGTCAGATGAGCCGTCTCCGAAGAGATACAGGCGCTTGAAAGTCGGATTATTATCTCCATCTAAAGAGCCATCATTGAGTACGACTGCCGTGCCCAGGCACACAATCTCATCACCAGGATTATAAACGATAGAGGCCTGAGGAGACTTGTTGTACTTCACAAACTTGATTGCTGTATCTGTGCAGCCCTTATTCGAAACGACCGTCAGGGTAACCATTTCGCTATCCTTGTTTACTTTGAATAAATGGCTGGGTGAAGAAGTACTGTCATAATCGCTACCGTCTCCGAAGTCATAGCTAAACTGCTTGACGTTGCTGGACGATTGATTAATCAATTGAACGCCATCTTCGCGGCAGGAATTTTTGACGTAGGTAAAGTCACCGGTAGGCTTGGGATTAATTGTTACCGCTTTGGTAGCGGAGCTTACACAGCCAAAATCGGTAGTAGTAGTAAGTGTTACAGATTTGACGCCTGCCGTATCGAACTGGTGATCCAGCTGATCATAATTGCTTCCTCCGGATACTTTTACACCATTGAAGTTCCATGCGAATTTGGAGATCGTAGGAGCTGTCAGGTCACCTGAATCAGAATTGTTCTTGAAGTTCGTCGGAGTACTCTGGCAGGTACCGGAATAAGTAAAGTCAGCCTTCGCTTTTCTGTATATAGAAATAGCCCGTAGGAGCGTATCACGGCATCCGTTTGTAGAAACTGAAACGAGCCTGATATTTACTGCTCCTCCATAGCTATACGTATAGACGGGCTTCGAAGTACTTGATGTATCTTTAGTAGTAGTGGTATCTCCAAAATCAAATTTGAAATTGGTAGCGTTTCCGGTGTAAGTGAATGTAATAGCAGTGTTTTCACACCCTGAAGTATTCGTGAAATTATTGGTCGGCCCGCTCAGTACCGTTATCGTTTTACTGGTAACGGAATCACATCCCTTATATGAAGTAGCTCTGAGCGTTACTTTATACGTTCCTGCTGTAGTGTAGGTATGAACTGGAGTCCGGGAGGTAGATACATTTGGATTGGAAGGCGTCGCCAACAGATCAGCAAAGTCCCATATTACCGATTGAATAGAGTCCGGCGTAGAAATTTTCGAGAGATCGGTAAAGTAAGTAGGTGTATTGGCACAGGCTGTAGTATAGCTGAAATCAGGTGTAGGGCGCGGAAAAACCTGAGCCGTATCAAATCCTGAAATATAACATCCGCTTTGGGTTCTCACTTTCACCTGTACAGGATATTTACCTGCTCCTGCGTAAACGTGATACTCCGAAGTAATGTTTACATTAGAATCACTCTGGCCATCTCCGAAATAAAAGAAACGCTTGACAACCGTATCGCTGATATTTGGAGAGGATACATCTTTAATGATTACTGAATCCTTGGTACAGGCATCCGTAATCTGGATTTTCACCGGAACTGTTTTGGTAACATTTATTACTTTCGAAACCGTATCCGAACAGCCCTTAATAGAACTGGCCTTTAGACTTACACGAAAAGCACCATTATTCAAAAATGCAAACTTGGGGCTTGCTGTAACATCTGTATCAGCGGGCACTCCTGTACCGAAATTATAGAGGTAGGAAATGCTTCCCGAGCTTATGGTAGATTTATCAGTAAAACTAACCAAGCTCCCTTGACAGGCTTTACCGAAAACAAAATCAGGCACCGGAGTAGGATTCACAACTACCGTTTTCTGAGTAAATCCTGTACATCCATTGATGGTATAGACTGTCTCCTTTACAGTAAAATTACCTGCATTCTGATACGCATGAGTTACGGTATCCTTCGTCCTTATGGTAGTATTTCCATCACCGAAGACCCATATAAATGAGTCAGGTGTGGGGCCGAAATCAGGAATTGTAGCATCGGTAAATGATACTATATTTCGCTGGCAGACGATCGTATCCCCAGTAAATTTAGCCTTAGGCTTATCGAATACAGTAAATGGAAACACGTTTGAGTCCGCACATCCGTTGCTTGAAACTACAACTCTCAAACGAGACTCATAATAGTCAGGCTGAAGTAACAGATCGGGCTGCGTTCTACCTGTAAAACGTTTGGAATAAGATCCGCCCGTAGTAGAATACACGTGGTATGAATAGGTAGCAGAAGGACTTCCAATAATATCGGATGAGTCCGTGAATGTAATAGCAGAGTCATAGCAGCGATTGGTGATTCCAAATTTTACTACAGGTGAAGGTTTGATGGTAAAATTCCGCTCGAAGCTATCCACATCTCCTTTGGTGGTTGTGACTTTTACTTTGACTTTGGTAATATTGCTTCCACTGGTAGGCTTCAGAAATACCTGTGCTCTAACGGTATCTCCCGTGGCTGTTGAAGGACTTCCTCCTGTAAACGTCCACTCTACTGTCTTGACGGTATCTCCACTGGCAAGTCCGGTAATGATAGAAGCGAAGTTGATCTCGCTCTTCTGGCAGCTATCGGAATTATACGTTTTGAAGTTAACCATGACTTTTGCCTGTGAGAATGTAGTGCATAGCAGCAGCATCCCCAAAGAACCTAACAGCTTCTTCAGAATATTCATAGATTTAATTGGCGTAATAGTCTTAATGATCTGGTGATACATCTAATTTACAAAAATATGCAATAAAAAGCTAATTCGGGTTTTTTAGAATGCTGCTTTTCTACTTTGCTTTGACTTCAGCACCGAACTTCTCAGTCATTTTAGTCTGGAGGACAAACATTTCATCACGGAGACGGGCTGCCTCAGTGAACTCCATATTTTTAGCAGCTTTCAGCATGTCCGACTGAACCTTCTCTATGGCCTTTTGCAGCTCGGGACGGCTCATGTACTCCACAATAGGATCGGCAGCCATCGGCATAATATACTGATCCGCATAGCCAGGAAGCGCTGCATTATCCCTACCAATTACATCTGCAACGGAAGTGCCTTTAAGTATCTGCTCCCTTGTTTTCCGAACGGTCATGGGCATTACATTATGCTCAATATTATAGCTCATCTGTTTTTCCCGACGACGATTTGTCTCATCAATAGTCCTTTGCATGGAGCCCGTCATGTGGTCAGCGTACATAATCACTTTACCATCCGAGTTTCTTGCTGCACGTCCAGATATCTGAGTCAGAGCAGTTTCGGAGCGTAAAAAGCCCTCTTTATCTGCATCCAATATCGCAACTAAGGAAACCTCCGGCAAATCAAGTCCTTCTCTCAGCAGATTAATCCCGATCAATACATCAAATACCCCCAGGCGCAAGTCTCTCAGGATTTCTACCCGTTCAAGGGTTACTACCTCAGAGTGAATGTACCGGCATTTGATTCCATAGCGGCTCAGGTATGTGGTCAATTCTTCAGACATTCGTTTGGTGAGTGTGGTTACCAATACCCTGTCTCCCATTTTAACGCGCTCATCGATTTCTTCCATCAAATCATCAATCTGATTGAGACATGGGCGAATTTCAATAATCGGGTCTAAAAGCCCCGTAGGACGAATAATCTGCTCGACCAATACGCCTTCCGTTTGTTGAAGCTCGAACTCTCCAGGCGTTGCACTGACGTAAATAATCTGATTTACAAGTCCTTCAAATTCGTTGAAGTTCAATGGACGGTTGTCCATAGCCGCCGGGAGGCGGAATCCATAATCCACGAGGTTCTGTTTTCGGGCACGGTCTCCAGCAAACATGCCACGTACCTGCGGAACTGTCTGGTGACTCTCATCCAGGAAAATAAGATTATCTGATGGGAAATAATCCATCAGACAATACGGACGCTCGCCAGGCTGACGGCGATCAAAATAGCGGGAATAGTTTTCCACGCCGCTGCAGTATCCAAGCTCAGCCATCATTTCGAGGTCAAAGTTTACCCGCTCTTCCAGGCGTTTCCCTTCAATGAATTTT
>JBBRLW010000157.1:0-5734 GCA_038231115.1 Bacteroidia bacterium | reverse complement strand
GATATGTTTGTCCTGATGACGCTGGACATTTCCGATGCCGGCAAGCTGAAATTCATGGTTGAGAATGCCCTCGGCGGCGGATCGCAGGCCGAGAAGGGCTCGGGAGGCATCGGATTGCGTAACCTCCAGCGCCGCCTGGAGCTGCTTTATCCCTACACAAAATCAGATTATAGTGTTGATATCGCTTCGGGCACATACAAGGCCTGCCTGGAGCTTCAGCTGAACGATAAAAAATAAGATACAAATGAAAGCCATAGCCATTGATGATGAGCCTTTAGCGCTCCGATTGATAGAAGAATACTGCGCCAAAGTCCCCGGGCTGGATCTCATCGGCTCCTACAGCGATCCGATGGAAGCTGCCGAGGCGCTCAGAGCGCATCCCGTAGATCTGATCTTCCTCGATATTCAGATGCCCGGCATCACCGGATTGGACTTCCTGAAAACGCTCCAGCTGCCTCCCATGACCATCTTCACGACCGCTTATGATCACCATGCCGTAGAAGGATTTAATCTCGATGCCGTAGATTATCTCTTGAAACCGATCCCTTTTGAGCGATTCCTGAAGGCAGTCAACAAAGCCGCCGATCGGCTGAAATCCAGGGAAACACAGCTCTCCGGCGGACAGGAATCCGGTGCCGATCATATCTTTATCAAAGCGGACTATCAGATGGTGCGCATCAATTTCTCTGATATTACGCACATCGAAGGCCTGGATGATTACATCAAAATCTATTACGGCGCTCCGAAGCCCCTGCTGGCACTGATGTCCCTGAAAGCCATGCTCGAGAAGCTGCCGGAGTCTAAATTCCAGCGCGTACATCGCTCGTATATCATTGCCCTGGACCGCATACAATCTATCCGGAAGGGCAAGATAAAAATGAAAAACGAGGTGGAGCTTCCCATCGGGGAAAGCTATCATGATGCTTTTATGAAACTGATATCCAAAACACGATAATGCGTAAATTCGAACTGAAAAATGAAAAGACCATCGCTGAAGCCACATCAGTACCGTCTGTTGCCAAAATGAGAAACTGCATGACATTATCCATGAGAACCATGTTCCTGTTTGCCATAGGACTGTTCTTACAAATCAGCGCTTTTGCTGGAAAGTACACCATCTCCGGACATATCAAGGATGCCCAGAACGGAGAGGAGCTTCTCGGAGCACTCGTCGTTATAAAGGAGCTTCCCAATACCGGAGCTTCTACAAACGAGTACGGATTCTATTCCCTGACTATTCCTGAAGGCACTTATACGCTTCAGGTACAGAGCATCGGATACAAAACACAGTCCCAGACCATTACACTTAATCAGAACCTGCGTCTGGATTTTGAACTCGCAGAGTCCGCCAGAGAGCTTAAAGAAGTGATTGTCACGGCAGAGAAAGCCGATAAAAACGTCACCTCTACGGAAATGTCCACGACCAAGATGACCATTCAGGAAATGAACAAGGTTCCGGTGCTATTTGGGGAAAAGGATATTTTCAAGACCATAGCCCTGACGCCGGGCGTCAAAGCGGCGGGCGACGGCAACTCCGGATTCTACGTGCGCGGCGGAGGTATTGACCAGAACCTGATCCTGCTGGATGAGGCAACCGTCTATAATGCCTCGCATCTGCTCGGATTCTTCTCCGTGTTTAACTCCGATGCCATCAAGGACGTAACCGTCTATAAAGGAGGCATTCCCGCACAATACGGTGGAAGGCTTTCCTCGGTTCTGGACGTTAAAATGAATGACGGGAACTCCAAAGGCTACAAAGTATCCGGAGGTATTGGAGTCATATCCTCCCGACTGGCCATAGAGGGTCCGATCGTCAAGGACAAAGGCTCATTCATTATATCGGCACGGAGAACATACGCCGATCAGTTTCTGCGCTTTTCCAGCAATGAGACGCTCAAAAAAGCATCCCTATATTTCTATGACCTTAACCTTAAGGCCAATTACCAGCTCAGCAAGGATAACAAGCTTTATCTCTCCGGCTACTTCGGGAAAGATCATTTCGGAATTGAAAGTCAGTTTGGATTCCAGTGGGGGAATGCGACGGGCACCCTGCGCCTGAATCATATTTTCTCGGATAAGCTGTTCTCCAATACCTCCCTGATCTACTCCAAGTACGATTATACCATCAACTTCGGAGCTGGCAGCGCGGCGACCAATATTCTCTCTTCCATTGAGGACTATAACGTCAAGCAGGATTTCCAGTATTACCTCGGAAATTATCAGACGGTTAAATTCGGAATCAATGCCATCTACCATACTTTTATCCCCGGAAGTATTACCCAGGGCGGAACCTCTACCTTAGCTATAATGAGACGCTACGCACTGGAAAACGCGGCATACATATCAGATGAGATTACGGTCAGCCAGAGGATGAAAGTCGTGGCAGGACTGCGTTTCTCGTCCTTTTCCATGATCGGAGCCGGACACTTTGAAAACCTGGCTCAGAATGGGGATACGCTGGCAGGTCAGGGCTTCAACCTCGGCAAGGGACAGTTCGGCAAAACCTACTTCGGACCAGAGCCGCGTGTGGCTGCGACGTATGTCCTCGACTCTACCTCTTCCATCAAAGCATCCTACACCCGGACACGCCAGTATCTGCAGCTGCTATCCAATGCTGTAGCTTCCAACCCGACGGATCTTTGGGTGCCAGCGTCCAATAATATCAAGCCTCAGGTGGCGGATCAGATTGCCGGCGGATATTTCCGCAACTTTCACAACAATCAGTTTGAGTTTTCCGCGGAAGTCTATTATAAGTCTCTACAGAATCAGATTGATTATAAGGACGGTGCGCAGCTGGTATTTAATCAGGGTGTGGAAAGTGAGCTTCGCTATGGGAAAGGCTGGAGCTACGGGCTGGAGCTGTTCCTGAAAAAGCGCTTCGGAAAATTCAACGGATGGATTGGCTACACTATTTCCAAGACCCGCCGCCAGTCGGATTATATCAACGGAGGGCAGTCCTATAATGCCCGTCAGGACAGACCCAATGATCTCTCTATCGTCGGGATATACGAGGCGAGCAAGCGCTGGACAATCTCCGGATCCTTTGTGTATTACACCGGAAATGCCTTCACTGCTCCGGATGCACGCTACAATGTAGATGGACAGTCCGTTGTGCATTACAGTCAGCGGAATACGGCACGATTCCCCGATTATCACCGCCTTGATCTATCTGCTACCCGCCAGAACTCGAAGCACAAGCACTATGAGACTTCCTGGAATTTTTCCATCTACAATGTGTACGCACACGGAAATGCCTATTCTATTTCCTTCGACCCTTCCGACCAGAACATCAATCAGCTCCAGGCTACCCGTACGGCGCTATTCAAGCTGATTCCATCAATTACCTATAATTTCAAGTTCTTTTAGTGGATCCCTTTCTAAGCAAATACCTTATGTATAGGAACGCCTATAAGCTTGCAGGGATAGCAGCCCTATTGCTACTTACTTCTGCCTGCCAGAAGGTAATAGATTTCAAGGTGGCCAATACGGCACCGATTCCCGTCATTGAGGGCGCACTCTACGGGCCTGATAGTACCTGCAATATCCATATCAGCATGACGGCTGATGTATTTGATTCCCGTGAGCCGGATTTAGTCAACAACGCGCTGGTTACAGTCTCGGAGGCACAACAGGGATCCGATACCTTCATGAGCGATGGCCAGGGAAATTATCATCCGCGTTTTCTGCATGCTATTCCGGGAAGGACATATCATCTGTACCTCAAGATACAGGGCAGGGAATATACTTCTGTCTCCGAAATGTTTGCTCCCGTCAACCTGGATTCCCTAACCCTGGCACCCAGCAACAGCATCAGAGGAGGCGGTAACAGTTCCCGACGTGCCCCGGGGGACAAGCAGTATCAGGTGACGACCCACTTTAATGATCCTGCAAATCATCCGGTATATTACCGACTGCGGGCACTGGTTATTGATCCGCTGGACTCCGTCAAGCCGAAATTCAATAATAACGAGCTGGATCCCCGATTCAATCGCGGAAAGAAAATTGATTATCCCTTATTCCGCGGCAGAGTCTGGACCCGCGATACAGTCAGGGTGGAGCTGGAGACTCTCGATTTCGGGACCTATGAATATTATCGTACCCTGCGTACCAGCCAGAGCAGTAATTCGATATCTCCTTCCAACCCGACCAGCAACATTAAAGGTGGATGTCTCGGATATTTCGGTGCGATCTCCGTATCCCGAAAAACAATAATTATCAATTGATTACAAAAGTTTTATCTATAGCCCGCATGAAGCACAATCCAATCATAAACAGAAATATACAAATCGGCGGACTTGCATTGTTGCTCCTCGCCGCCTCTGCCTGCCAGAAGGTCATCGACTTTAAAGTCCCGAATACAACCACGATTCCGGTGGTGGAAGCATTGCTTTACGCACCGGATAGCACCTGTAATGTCCATATTTCAGGGACTTCCAATGTATTTGACGTTACAGAGCCGCAGAAGTTCAACAACGCCCTGGTCGTGATATCGGAGCCGCAGCAGGGATCGGACACATTTGTCAGTGACGGACAAGGGAATTACCGTCCCAAATTCCTCAAGCCGATTCCTGGAAGGACTTATAAGCTCTGGATACAGCTCAACGGAAAGATATATACCTCTGTATCAGAGATGCCTGTGCCAGTACCTATTGACTCTCTAACTTTCATGGAATTTGATGGTGGTTCCGGCGGACCGCGCAAGCGTCCCGGGGCGGTTACCGGATTAGACACGATGAAACACGCTGCATCTGACAAAAAATACCGCGTCCATATCCACTTTACCGATCCGGCAGAGCGCAAGGTTAATTATCGCTTTTGGATCCGTTCCGGCAAAATCAATGATCCCCGCATCACACAGGCCAACTCCTACGATTTCGACGCACAATTCAATCGCGGCAGGCCTATCGATTTTCCTTCGTTTCAGGATGAGCTTTGGACGGGCGACCGCGTAGAGGCCGAGCTTCAGTGCTTTGATGATGGCGTCTATAATTACTATCGTACTCTGGAAGAGACCGTCAATAGCTCGACGATTTCTCCCGCCAACCCGATCTCCAACATCACCGGCGGCTGCCTCGGATACTTCGGCGCCATCAGCACCACGAGAAAAGTCATTGAGCTGAAGTAGCAGAACAGTTAGAAGGGAAAGGTTAAGCAATGTTCCAAAACCTTTCCTCGAAATGATTGGAAATAGCCTTCACGTTCCTAAGCAATTAGTCCCACCGTCAGGTCATTTCGACCGCAGCGAAGAGGTCGCCGCCGCCTTCAAGCGCCAGACCTCCGAGCGTAGCGGAGAAATCTTCATCGTCATCTGAGCCGAGGCATTTGCTACGAAGATTTCTCCGCTGCGTTCAGAAAGCTTCAGTCTGCTGCTTTAAGGCAGCATCCTTTCGCATTCCTTACTACGGTCGAAATGACCGGACTTGGAGTACATGTTCCTAAGCAATTCTGCCTCATCAGGTCATTTCGATCAGAGCGGTTTAATCTATCACTCCTCTTCAACCCTCTGCTGCTTCCTTATTTCCTGCCCTATCTTTGCCTGATTCGGGACTGCGCCTGTATGAGCTTTTTATATCCATTATTTCTTTCTGCCCTGCTTGCCCTGAGCATTCCGGTGATCATTCACCTGTTTAGCTTCCGAAAGTTCCGGCGTATCCTGTTCTCGGATATATCCTTCCTTAAGGAAATTCAGCAGGTGTCCAAGTCCAGGACACGTCTCCGGCATCTGGTCATCCTC
>JBBRLW010000156.1:0-5776 GCA_038231115.1 Bacteroidia bacterium | reverse complement strand
CGGATGGATTCCTACACCCCGCGCCCACTTGAAATATGACATGTCAAGTCATTTTACGCTGAGGCTATCCGCAGGTAGAGGATTCAGAACGCCTAATGTGCTGAATAATTTTCAGCAGATATGGCTCAACAGCCGGAAAGTCTCGTTTGATAATCAGCTGCGTCCGGATATTAGCCAGAATTATGGACTCAGCGGGATGTACTCGACGCTACTTGGAAAAAGAAAAGCAAGCCTGAGTATGGACTATTTCTTCACCCGATTCGAGCAGCAGACGATTATCAATCTGGACAGATCGGCGGATGAAGCTATTATCCAGAATTTAAGCGGAGCATCGTATAGCCAGACGGCACAGATAGAAGGATCGGTACAGGCGAGCAGCCATTTGGAAGTGCGCGCAGCCTATAAGTACACGGACGCACGGACTACATTCGATAACAGATTACTCGAAAAGCCCTTGACTCCGCGTGAAAGGATATTATTCACAGAGAGCTACAGCTCGCGATTCAAGAAATGGATGATAGATCTGACACAACTGTATTACGGATCGGGCAGATTTCCAGAGAATTATGCAGGTAAAATACGGACAGCTCCCTACCCTATTTTTCATGCCCAGATTACCCGAAATTTTAAAGCCATCGGACTTTATGTTGGTGTAGAAAATATCCTCGATTACAGGCAGCGGAACGCTATACTCGGGGCAAGTGAGCCTTTTGGACGTAATTTTGATGCATCATTAATATACGCCCCCTTAGACGGAAGGCGCATTTACGCTGGTTTCAGATATAAGCTATGAAAAGGAATAAATTAAGCATCTTATGTACGCTCCTGCTGTTAAGCGTATTGAGTATAAAATCCAAAGCATCTCCTTCCGGAGTGAAAGACATGGATACAGTCCGGATACAAACATCTGCGGTATGCGAAATGTGTCAGGATCGTATTGAGTCGGCTATGGCTTATGAAAAAGGAGTCAGCTCATCCACTCTGAATCTAAAGACCAAGATACTGACGGTGGTATATCGTCATGGAAAAACGGATGAAGCTAAAATCCGTGCGGCAGTGGCTGCTACGGGATATCATGCAGATGAGGTCAGACGCGATGCCAAAGGATACAGCCGCCTTCCGAGCTGCTGTCAGAAAGCAGAGGCTGGATGCAAATAGAGATTTAAAGAAAGATATAGCTCAATAAAAAAGGGGGATAGTGTACACTATCCCCCTTTTTTATTGGATTATTAATCAGCCTATAAATTCTGAATGATCTTATTCTTGGGATACTTTACCTGATAGGTAAATTTCAGCTTCTTGATCTCTCCGGGCTGAAGGTTGAGCTTCCAGCTGAGCTTGCCGGTCTCCGGATTATAAATAGCACCTCCCTGATCGTTAAGGCTGACTTCTATATCTTTAGTCTGGGAAAGAGGAACCTGATCTTCCACAGTAATCTGAACAATTCCCTGCTTGGTATTGCGGACACTGGTTTCGTAGCTGAATGTCTCCGATTTGCTGGAGCCGAACAGTGATTTTTTAGAGGTTCCTTTCAGGCGTTCGCGTTTGATAATAATCTTTTTATCTCTTCCAAATCCGAAAGTCAGCGTATCATTTGTTACAGAAGGATCCACATTGGACTTGCCGAGATATACACCTTCAAGGAAGAGATTGGCCTCGCCCGGGAGTAGATTGAAATCCTCATAGCCCGTGACCTGAGCCTGCAAAAAGGCGTCTTCGGAAAGTTTTGGCGCAGTGGCATACTCATACGTTGCGGGGAGATTGAATTGCTGGATACGTACTACTTCCCCGGATCCTCCGCTGGCAATAGAATATCGCTGGGCAATCTGAAACTGAACTGTTGTAGCAAAATTGACAGTTTGATTTGGTACCGGTGCATAGCTCTGTGCAGCCTCATCATTAGCTGAGAGCTTTTCTACAGCTGGAGCAGACATGGTAGCATCCTTCATGCTGGTACGATATAGCATCGGCGGCTGTTGTATGTAAAGAAACCATGGAAGTACCTCAGGCTTGTTTCCACCCATCGCCGGATTACCCGTTGATAGGCTAAGCCGGACATTATCCCAGGCTTCTCCTGTTTGTTGAAATACAACAGCATCATAGTCCACTTTGAGCGGATCGGTCAGCTTGCCTGCACGCAGATTATATTGTGGATGCCATCCGGCATTATTCACATAATAGCTGAAGTTGAGCTCGGAAGCCTCCGCAGCAGTAGCGCTTAAGTGGATGACGATCTGTCCGGAAGATTGCTTGACGGCGCCTCCACGACGGTTCAGCTCATCGCTAAGTGCGACGACTGCCTCACGGAGGTCTTTTTCCTGCTCATTGAGGCGCGTAATCCGATTGCTGATGGCGACAAAGTTCTTCCGGTATGTCTCGAGCCAATCCTCCATTTCTTCGGTATAGATTGTTTTTTCATTAATGCCTATCTTTTGATTGGCTTCAAGCACTCTCAATTGACCAGTGAGACTGTTCTTCTCATTGACCAGCATCTCCAGACGAATGCGGGCTGAGTCATACTGAGATTTATAGCGCAAGGCATTTTCCCCTGGGGAAAGTTTCTTGATGCTGTTCAACTCGTATTTGATACTGGCTATCTGCCCCTGACCGGGGTACTGCACCTCAATACTGTTCTCATCTAATTGATTGGACAGGTTTTCGAGGATAATTTCGTTCTCTCCGGCGTGGAGCATCAGGCGCGTTGTACGGTAGATTCGGGCTCCGGAAGCAAATACGGTCACCTCGCGGATTTTCGAGGCAATCATTTCCTGAGCCGAGGAAACGATGACCGGTGAGAGGCTGAAAAGTAGAATCAGCATGCGGAAAGCAGAGCTATGCTTTCTCAAAATAATGTTCGTCATAGTATTGATATTGATTATCGGTTGATACCGAAATCAGGCACGAAAGTAAATGACGCAAGGGAATAAATAGAAGATCGGCTTAGATAAAGATATATAAGCAGTCAGGAAATCGAGGCGTTTGCGATTGGAAGAATCAATTTATGCCTCTCTTAATTGATACAGCACTACAACGCAATCAGGCCGCTCCTTTAGAGAGCGGCCTGATCAATATGGAATAAGAAGTCTATCTGCTTACTTTGAGTCTCTCAACGATAGCGTTGAAAGCTGCAGGCTCATTCATCGCCAGATCAGCAAGGACTTTGCGATTGATATCAAGGTCTGACTTATTCAGCAGTCCGATAAACTGCGAGTAAGACATTCCATGCTGACGAACGGCAGCATTGATACGCTGGATCCAAAGGGCGCGGAAATGGCGTTTTTTAGCTTTTCTATCGCGATAGGCATAAACGAGTGCTTTTTCAACGGAGTTCTTGGCTACCGTGAAAACATTCTTTCTTCTTCCCCAATAGCCTTTGGCCATTTTGAGGATCTTCTTTCTTCTTGCCCGGGCTGCCGGGTTGTTGGTTGCTCTTGTCATTAATTTTCTCTTTTAAAATGGTGATTAAAACCGTTTCAGAACTCTGTTACAGAGCCTTGGCGGTGGAAATTTGTTTTGAAAGCTTTGCTATCCGCTTATTTGCCCAGGCAAAGGAGGCGTTTCACATTACCCATATCGCAGGGCTTGACTAAGGCAAAGTGTCCGAGCGCTTTCTTACGCTTTTTGCTTTTCTTCGTCAGGATGTGATTTTTGAAAGCGTGCTTTCTTTTGATTCGTCCGGAGGCCGTCACTTGAAACCGCTTTTTGGCCGCGGAGTTCGTCTTCATTTTAGGCATTCTGCTATTCTATTATAAAAATTTATAAACTACTTTTTGGCAGCCGTTTTAGGGTTGATAAAGATAATCATCCTTTTACCTTCGAGCTTGGGCGGCGATTCAAGCTTCCCAATGTCTTCAAGCATCTGGACAAAATCCATCAACAGATCCCTTCCTCGGTCACTGTGGATAATGGTACGTCCCTTAAAGTGGACATAGACCTTAACTTTAAATCCATCCTCAAGGAATTTCCTTGCATGGGTAGCTTTAAACTCAACGTCATGGTCATCGGTGTTCGGACCGAAGCGAATTTCCTTCAATACTGACTTGACCGTCTTGGCTTTAAGCTCTTTATCTCTACGTTTTTTGTCGTAGAGGAATTTGGAGAACTCAACTATGCGGCAGACGGGCATCTCAGCCTTGTCAGAAATTTCGACGAGATCTAAATCCATTCCTTCAGCGATACGAAGCGCTTCTTTGAGCGGATAGATTCCGTTTTCTACGTTTTCACCAACAATACGCACCTCGGCAGCGGTGATCTCATTGTTGACCTTGTTAGTAATTTTTTCTTCCGGAGGTATGCGCCAGTTGCGCCTTGCTCCCTGATTTCCTGGACTATTAATATATATTTCTATTAAACGGTTGCTTCCTTACTAATCATGTCAATTAAATCCTGCACCTTGATGCTGCCTAAATCTCCCTGCTTGTGTCGGCGAACGGATATAAGTCCGGACTCGGCTTCTTTTTCACCGATGATGAGCATAAAAGGAATCTTTTTCAGCTCGGCATCGCGAATCTTCTTGCCAATTTTCTCGCTACGCAAGTCAAGGAACGTGCGAATTTCAGCATTCTCAAGTTCCTGTGCAACTTTTTGGGCAAAATCCTGATATTTATCACTCAACAGTAAGATGGAACACTGTATAGGCGCCATCCAGAGGGGAAAATCTCCCGCATAATGCTCAATTAAGAAACCGATAAATCGCTCATGAGTTCCCAATGGAGCGCGGTGAATAACAATTGGTGTCTCAGGCTCATTCTGGGCATTGCGATAAGTCAGTCCGAATCGTGTAGGCTGCACAAAGTCCACCTGATTGGTAGCAAGGGTGAATTCTTTCCCGATGGAGCTGGTGACCTGAACATCGATTTTAGGTCCGTAGAAGGCTGCCTCATCCGGAACTTCGATATATGGTATGCCGGATGAGATCAGGACTTTGCGCACCATATCCTCGGTCTCGAGCCATAGCTCGGGAGAGTCCACGTATTTCTGTCCGAGCTTGGAAGGCTCGTGCGTAGAAAAGCGCATGATATATTTTTCGATGGAGAATATATCGAAGTACTTGAGGTAAAGCTCGTTAACGGCACGGAACTCCTGCTCAAACTGATCTCTCGTGCAATAGATGTGTGCGTCGTTCATCTGAAGCGAACGTACCCGCATGAGTCCGAACAGCTCTCCTGATTTCTCATAGCGGTAGCAGGTTCCATACTCGGCCAAACGTAAAGGGAGATCTTTATAGCTGCGGGGCAGCGCATCAAATATCTTGTGGTGATGTGGGCAGTTCATTGCCTTGAGATAGTATTTGGTACCATCTACATCCATAGCCGGAAACATACTTTCCTCATAATAAGGAAGATGTCCGGAAGTGAGATACAAGTTCTCCTTCGCTAAGTGCGGCGTGCGGACACGCTGGTATCCGGCTTTGCGTTCTGTTTTCTTGGCCAGCTCTTCGAGCTTTTCTATAAGAAATGCGCCGTTAGGAAGCCATAGCGGCAATCCCGGACCGACTTCATCGTCAAAAGTAAATATCTCAAGCTCTTTACCGAGCTTCCGGTGATCGCGACGCTTGGCTTCTTCAAGAAGCTCAATGTATTCTTCCAGCTCTTTTTGCTTGGGGAACGTAATTCCGTAGATACGCGTCAGCTGTCTATTCTTCTCACTGCCGCGCCAGTACGCTCCGGCGATGCTGGTCAGTTTAATCGCTTTAATGAAAGAGGTATCCGGAATATGCGGACCCCGGCATAGGTCGGTAAAATTTCCCTGTGAGTAAAAGGTGATACTGCCGTCG
>JBBRLW010000155.1:0-5786 GCA_038231115.1 Bacteroidia bacterium | reverse complement strand
CTACGGGTGCTTTAATGGCAGAATGGGATTGGTAATTAATAAGTTCAAAATCTGAATAATCAAATGAAAATATATCACGAATATTGGGATTGATTTTCATTACGGATAGCGGGAAAGTAGTTCTTCCTAACTGCTCCTGTACCTGATCAAAGTGATTGTTATAGATATGTACATCTCCAAAACTGTGGACGAACTCTCCGGGTTGTAATCCGCACACCTGAGCAACCATCATATTCATGAGCGCGTAGGATGCTATATTGAAGGGGACTCCCAGAAAAAGATCAGCGCTCCGCTGATACAGATGCAGGGACAATTTCCCTTCTGAAACATAGAACTGAAACATGACGTGACACGGTGCCAAAGCCATCAGATCTATTTCTGCAACATTCCAGGCACTGACTATTATTCTGCGTGAGTCCGGATTTGTCATAATCGTATTGATAGCCTGTGTAATCTGGTCTATGGTTCCACCATGATAATCAGGCCAGCTCCTCCACTGCTTTCCATATACCGGACCTAAGTCGCCGTGCTCATTAGCCCATTCATCCCAGATGGAAACATTATTGGCTTTGAGAAATGCGATGTTCGTTTCACCTTTCAGAAACCACAATAGCTCATAAATAATGGACTTCAAATGAACCTTCTTGCTTGTTACAAGCGGAAAGCCCTTTTGCAAATCAAATCTTAATTGATGACCAAACAGACTCCGCGTTCCTGTGCCGGTTCGATCCGATTTATTGGTTCCGTTTTCAAAAACCTCACGTAAAAGGCCGAGATAATTTTCCATGAATACTTGTACTGCAAAATAACAACAAATCAATTCCTAAAAGTTGATTGGATAGAAACCGTCTTTTCAGAAGGCCTACGATTTGACTTATATTTGCTGTATAATCGTGTATAATATTATTTTCTGATGGCTGAAGTTATTACAATGCCCCGCATGAGCGATACCATGACCGAAGGCAAGCTCGTTTCATGGCTAAAAAAAGAGGGAGATTCCGTTAAATCAGGTGATGTCCTTGCTGAAGTCGAGACGGACAAAGCCACAATGGAGCTTGAGAGCTATGTGGATGGTACTCTCCTGCATATTGGTATTCAGGAAGGATCTTCCGTACCTGTGAATTCTGTTATTGCTATTATCGGCAAGGCGGGTGAAGATTATCAGTCTTTGCTGAAAGGGGGAGAGAAATCAGTTGACAAGCCAGTTGAAAAAGAAGCGGATACGGCGCCTGCCAAACCTGCTGAAAATTCAGCGGTTGAAACCAAATCTGCACCGGAAGCAAAATCAAAGGCACCAGAAAATCCTGAGCCTAAGGCTGCACCAAAAGCTGAGCCTGCACCCGAAGCTGAGCCTGAACCAAAAACTGAGTCTGCTCCCAAGGCGGAAGCGCCAAAAGCCGAGGCACCGGAGTCTGCTCAAAATGCGGATCAGCGTATGAAAGCATCTCCGCTTGCCAAGAAAATGGCAGAGGACAAAGGAGTGGACATTTCGCATCTTACCGGAAGTGGTGATGCAGGACGCATCGTCCGCAAGGACGTAGAGGCCGCGCTACAATCAAATACAGATTCTCAGACTCCGAGTCAAACAGAAGCTGCTCAGCCGCAGAGTTCTGTTCAGAAACCATCTCAATCGGCACCTGCGCAAGGAGCTTACGTGGACACTCCTCTCAGCAGTATGCGCAAGACTATTGCACGCCGTCTTGGGGAAAGCATGTTCTCCGCTCCACATTTCTACCTCACCATTGAGGTAAATATGGATAAGAATATGGAATTCAGAAAACAGATCATGGAATTATCCGGTGAGAAGGTTTCTTTTAACGATATCATCATCAAAGCCGCTGCGGCAGCCTTAAGAAAACATCCGAAAGTAAACTCTTCCTGGATGGAAGATAAAATACGCCAATACTCTTATATCAATATCGGAGTTGCTATGGCCGTAGAAGATGGACTGTTAGTACCGGTCATTAAAAATGCTGATAGCAAAGGAATCACTGAAATATCCGCTGAGGTAAAAGCTTTTGCCGAACTCGCTAAAAACAAAAAGCTTCAGCCCGCTGACTGGGAAGGAAATACTTTTTCCATATCCAATCTCGGAATGTTTGGCATTGAAGAGTTTACTGCCATCATTAATCCTCCGGATGCCTGTATTCTTGCCGTAGGAGCCATTAGAGAAGTTCCGGTAGTAGAAAAAGGACTGATCAAAATAGGTAATGTAATGAAGCTTACCTTATCATGTGACCATCGAGTAGTTGATGGAGCTACTGGAGCTCAGTTCCTGCAGACGCTCAAAAAGTATCTGGAGCAGCCCATAAATATGCTGGCTTAATTCCATAGTCTATCTAAATTTTACGCGGGCAGAAAACATGTTTTCTGCCCGCGTTTTGTATATTTGCCATCAAGATTACAAGCGCAGGTAAAAAGTCCTACCAAATCCCGCGCACCAATCCACTACGATTCAATTATTTTTTCTTAGAATTCACTAGAATATCCTTTTTCAATGTACGGTTTAGAAGAACTCGAAGGTATGCTGTTACCTGCCCTTCAGGATGCAGCCAAAGACTTAAAAATACCCTATTACAGAAAATACAAGCGTCAGGAGCTTATTGAGCTGATTCAGGATTCGCAGGTTTCCCGGAAAAGTCCGTCAGTAGCGTCCGGCACAACTACAGATCAAAAAAACAGCTCGGATATGCCCCCTGCCACTCCGGCATCTAATAATGATGTAGAGGAAGAAAGGCCAAAATTCCGCAAAAGAGGTGGAAACGTAGAAAGCAATTCCAATAATGAGGATAGTTCTCCTAAAGAGAATCCATCCGCCCCCTCAGATAATAGCAGTTCAGAAAGCCGATTTGCGGACGACCGCCCTTCGGAAAACAACCCGCAGCAAGCTCAAAATAATAGTAATAATACCGATCGCCGCAATTTCCAGGATCGCCCTCAGTATTTAAATCGCGAGCGGGATAATGGCGGACAGAGAAACGATCGTTATCAGCAGAATACGAATCAGCAGCCTGAATCAGCTCCGCAGCAGGATCGTGAGCGCAGGGATGACCGTCCCCGATTCAATGGCGAGCGCAATGAGCGCAACGAGAGAAATGATCGTCCACAGGAACGCCGTCCGGTTAATCCCAACGAACCGGTACGGCCAAATGATAACCGTCAGGACAGGCCAGAACGTCCCAATGATCGTTACCGCAATGATAATCCGGAGCGTGTCAACGAAAATCAGCGTAATGATCAGCCGGAGCGCCCAAAATATCCAAATCAGGAGCGTTTCCGTAATGATGGACCGGACAATCAGCCACAGCGTAATAGTGCACCACAGGCTCCGGCACTTCCGGATTATGATCCGAATGTCCTTTGTGAAGGTGTTCTGGAAATGGGAAATGAAGGTTTCGGATTCCTCCGTTCCAGCGACTACAACTATATGCCATCACCGGATGATGTATATGTAAGTCCATCTCAGGTAAAGTTATTCGGCCTTAAAACCGGAGATACCGTGAAGGGAACCATACGTCCTCCAAAAACGGGGGAAAAATATTTCGCACTTATTCGTGTTGATTATATCAATGGAAGACTTCCGGCAGAGGTGCGCGATCGTGTGGCATTTGAACACCTGACTCCGCTTTTTCCATCTGAAAAGCTGAGCCTTTTCACCCAGAGAGATAATTATTCTACTCGTATAATTGACCTTTTCGCGCCAATTGGAAAAGGTCAGCGCGGACTCATTGTAGCCCAGCCTAAAACAGGGAAAACTGTCCTGTTGCAGCAGATTGCCAACGCTATTGCAGCAAATCATCCGGAAGTATATCTGATTATTCTTCTGATTGACGAGCGTCCCGAGGAAGTAACCGATATGGCGCGCTCGGTCAATGCTGAAGTTATCTCATCCACTTTTGATGAGCCAGCTGACCGTCATGTGAAGATAGCCAATATCATTCTTGAGAAAGCCAAGCGCATGGTTGAGTGCGGACATGATGTTGTCATCCTGTTAGACTCTATCACGCGTCTTGCACGAGCTTATAATACCGTGTCTCCGGCATCCGGGAAAATATTATCGGGCGGTGTGGATTCCAATGCGCTTCATAAGCCCAAAAGATTCTTCGGTGCCGCGCGAAATGTAGAAAACGGAGGTTCACTGACAATTCTTGCTACGGCCCTGATTGATACAGGTTCCAAAATGGATGAGGTGATCTTTGAGGAATTCAAGGGTACCGGCAACATGGAGCTTCAGCTGGATCGTAAGCTGGCCAACAAACGTATCTATCCTGCCATTGATGTTCCTGCCTCAAGCACTCGCCGCGAGGATCTGCTTACCGACAAGGCATCTTTACAGCGTACCTGGATTCTGAGGAAGCACCTTTCGGACATGAATGCAGATGAGGCCATGAAGTTCCTTCTGGATAGAATGAAGAATACCAATTCCAATGAGGAATTCCTGATATCCATGAATAGCTAAATCTGCTATTCTTTTTCAGAGTGTTTGGTTTTCAGGGTTTTCCCTGACTTTTGCGGTCCGCTGAGGATAAAAACAGCAGGCCGGCTTTTCAGATCTATTTTGCGGGTTTGCCAGTGTGCAATCGTTCCGGAAATAATCTGCTCTCCAGGAAGTGTTATCTCGCAGGCAACGCATAGCATTGTCTTTTCCTCCATGTTTGCGCAAATATCCTCGAGGACGTGATTATTGCGATACGGAGTCTCAATAAAAATCTGCGTATAGCCTGTATTATAGGCGGTCTCTTCCATTTTCTTGAGCTCTGCAATCCGTTGAGGCCGCTCAATGGGAATATATCCGTTAAATGTAAATTGCTGACCATTAAATCCGGAAGCCATCAGAGCCAACAGAATAGAACTCGGACCGATGAGCGGACACACCCTGAATCCGTTAGAGTGCGCAAGGGATACGACAATTCCGCCTGGATCAGCTACTCCCGGGACGCCCGCTTCTGATACAATACCTGCTTCCTCACCTCGGCACTCCTGAAGCATTTTTACGGCTTCAGAACTCGTTGTATGCTTGTCACATAGAAAGAAAGTAATATGATCGTAAGGAGCTACGACACCGCAAACCTTTAGAAAACGTCTTGCGCTTTTGGCATCTTCTACAAAGAAAAATTTTAGTCTCCTGACAATATCGATTGTTCCCTGAGGTAGTGAATATTCTAAGGCAGATTCTCCTAAAAGATTAGGAACAAGGTATATGGTACTCAATAGATTATTTTTCCTGATCCAGGACTATAAGCCGGATCTCGTTTAATTTTGTTTGCTCGGAACTGGTTACCGTAAACTGAAAAGGTGCCGCCTCAATAACATCATCCTGCTGAGGAATACTTTGATTGATGTATAAAATATATCCACCCAGAGTATCATAGTCCCCTTCAGGCAGACGCAAAGCGTACTTTTCGTTCAGATAATCTATATCCAGACGGGCGCTGAAAATATATTCATTCGCAGAAATCTGCCTTTCAGTCAGGTCATCCTGATCATGCTCATCCTCAATATCGCCGATAATTTCTTCAATAATGTCTTCGATAGTGGCTACTCCGGCTGTTCCACCGAACTCATCAACAACCACCGCAATTGACTTGTGTTTGTCAATCAGCTGGCGAAGCAGATCGCTCGCAGTCATGGCGTCGGATGCAATAATGATCGGCATTACGATTTTGTCTATGCTCTTGGGCTGTTTGTATAGGTCAACGATATGGACATAGCCTATGATATTATCAATATTCCCTTTGAAAACCAAAACTTTGGATAAGCCCGTCTCAACAAAAAGCTCCCGAAGG
>JBBRLW010000154.1:0-5823 GCA_038231115.1 Bacteroidia bacterium | reverse complement strand
TGAGAAAGGTACCGGCCTGATTGTCCGGGCACGGAAGTAAATTGATGGATGGCTTCCCTATAACTCGGTGTATATCAGACATTCTGTAAGCCTATAAATATTCATTGAAAACCTATTTCCGGATATTACGCTATGCGCGTCCTTTTTTGAGGGAGATCATTCTTCATGCAATATTTATCCTAATATCCGTGATTCTGGTCGGGCTGACTTTCCGGATGTTGCAGCCCCTGCTGGAGTTCCTGTTTTATAGGACACAGGCAGCGCCGAAGCTGGCGCCGCACTTTCGCCTCTCGGTGGAGTATCTTCAGGAGTGGGTCGAGTACAAGGCCGGACGGCTGGTCGTTGAGCAGGGCGTGCAGATGGCACTGCTGTTTGTCACCTCCGCTATTGTCATATTCAATGTAGCGGGGAACGTATTCCGTTATTTTGCAGCGATTTATCTGAGCATTATCCGGACAAAAGTTATTGAGAATCTCCGGAGGCAGACGTTTGAGAAGCTGCTCAGTATGCACGTGGGCTACATAGAAAATCAGCGCAAGGGAGATATCCTCACGCGTTTGACCTCGGATATTGCCGAAGTAGAGCAGTCCGTCGTCGTTACTTTTGAGGCGCTGCTGCGCGATCCGATCACGATCATATTCTTTCTGGCGCTGATGATTAATATCTCCTGGCAGCTGACGCTCTTTATGCTGCTGATGCTTCCTGTTACGGCGATTATTGTGTCTACGATTACGAAGAAGCTCAAGCGCGATGCCTTCGGTGCACAGGATATGCACGGATATATCATGTCGGTATCGGATGAGACCGTTACGGGAATGCGGATCATCAAGGCCTTCAACGCCGAGGGATATGTCCGCCGCGTGTTTGATAAATATAACAGTACCTACTCCCGACTGACGCGCCAGCTCTGGTTCCGGAGGGCATTAGTTCCTTCATGGTCAGAGTCTTCCGGAGTTATTACCGTCGGGATCATTATGTGGTTCGGCGGTACACTGGTCTATACGGGAAAAATGCCTGCGGCGGCCTTCATCAGCTATATTGCGCTTGTGAGTCAAATTATCCGACCCGCAAAATCCTTTTCACAGGCCTTCGGGAACCTGTACAAGGGAATTGCCTCCGCCGAGCGGATCTTTGAGCTGGTGGATGCGCCGATTGTTGTGGATGAGCCGGCGGAGGCACAGTCGCTAAAGAGCTTCGAGCGGGATATTGTTTTCTCTGATGTCAGCTTCCGCTATATTGAAGAAGAGGTTTTGAAGAATATCAATCTCCGCTTTGAAAAAGGCAAAATCTATGGATTGGTAGGCCCCTCGGGCAGTGGAAAATCCACGCTGGTGGAGCTACTGCTGCGCTTTTATGATCCGCAGTCCGGATCGGTATCTATTGATGGCATAGACCTGAAACATATCCGGTTCGAGGAACTTCGCCGCCTGATGGCTGTTGTAACACAGGAGCCGATCTTATTTAACGACACAATACGCAACAATATCGCTTTCGGGCTCGAAAACGTATCCGATGAGGATATTATCCGGGCAGCAAAAGCGGCGAATGCGCATGAATTCATCGTCAATACGGAGCAAGGCTATAACACAAACATCGGAGACAGGGGGGCGCTCTTATCCGGCGGACAGCGTCAGCGGATATCTATTGCGCGGGCCGTGCTGAAAAATCCGCCGATTCTGATTTTGGACGAGGCTACCTCGGCATTGGATACCAATTCCGAGAAAATTGTCCAGGATGCCCTCTACAAGCTGATGCAGAACCGCACGAGCATCGTTATTGCGCACCGCCTCTCGACGATTATCAATGCCGACAGCATCATCGTCCTTGAAAAAGGCCGCATCCTTGAGCAGGGCAATCATGAGGCGCTTATTGCTATCAAGGGACTCTATTACAGCCTGTACACGATGCAGCAGGTAACAGGTAATAGGTAACAGTTAAAAGGTAGGAGGTGACCGTGGAATTTGAATCCGTGTATTCAGGATCACAATAAAATCCTATATTTGGAGAAAAATATAGCGATGAAGTCAAATTCCGGTATCAAAATTTTGTCTTTCCTGCTGATACTTATCAGTGCAGGATTGGGATCCTGTGCCCGCGAGGGTGTGGAGTCAGTAAATATCTATTCTCTGAGTGCTTCCGGAGGAGGTCCGCATGGATACTATAAAACGGATGAAGAGGGGAAAGTTGTCAGCAGCGGCTTGCATGTATTTATGAGGACGGAGGTAAAATGCTCCGGTGCGGGATGGTCTCCGATACCGGTCAATGCGATCAAGGATCCTACCGGAACGTATGACCATACGATCATCAATACGCTTATAAATCAGTCTATTGCTGAGTTTAAAACCGGTAAAATGATTGGTGTACTGATGAACGGGAAATATATTTCCGAGTGGAAAGGCAATAGCGGAGGCGATCTCGCCCTGACGGTAGATTACCGCAAATAAGTCAGGGGATATAGCGATTGGATTGTGATCGGATGAGGGGGTGTGTATCCACGAGGTATACCCTACAGCTACGCGCTCGACGGGATTTATAATTCCGTCTCGCTCCCTTTCGCCGCGCTCGCGTGGATGGTGTGCAAGGGATAATGAATTTGAGCCCCAGCGGGGCGGCACTGTTCGTAGCGCGGGGTTTCAACCCCGGGTCAAGGCATGTGTGTGTGATATAAGAGCTCCGCAGGAGCGGCACCGTAAAAAGCGTAGACATCAGTGCCACCCCTACGGGGTTCTCGTACATTGTATCGTTCTCAACCCAGGGCTAAAGCCCTGCGCTACGAACAGCGCCGCTCCTACGGAGCTCAATATGTCATTTGTACCTAATTCCGTCCGAAAATTATTGGCGACGGGATTACAAATCCCGCTGCTTATCGGCGACGGGATTATAAATCCTGTCGAGCGTGTAGGTGTACGCGCGAGCGCATCCGCAAACGTTTTCTCTTCAATGAATGCTGAATGGCGCATTCATCATTAATAACTTATAACTCATAATTATCAATGAGCGCCTCCATTTTCATGCTGCGGGAGCCTTTGAGCAGGAAGGTGGTATCGCTCCATGATTGGCGGTGGAACCAGTCACGGGTGGTATCCATATCACGGAAACGGACAATATGCGCCTCGTCCATGCAGGCGCGCATGAACTCCGGTCCGATGAGGATAATCGCTACAAACATATCGGGGGAGGTAAGCGCTAACATAGCCTCGTGCTCCGCCTGAGCGTGAGTCCCAAGCTCGAACATATCGCCGAGGATCAGTACTTTCTGCGCCGCGGGATATTGCGCAAAGTCGCGGATGGCGGCTTCCATAGAACTCGGATTGGCATTATAGGCGTCCAGAATATAGGTATTGGAGCCGTGCCGGATTATCTGCGAGCGATTATTATCCGGCTGGTAGGACTCAATGGCGGACTTGATGTCTTCGAGAGAGATATTAAAATGGATTCCGGCTGCGGCTGCGGCGAGGATGTTATAGATATTGACCGATCCGAACAGATGTGTGTTAATATCTATATAGGAGTCTTCAGCCTGGAGACGTACGCTCAGATACGGAAATGTTCCGCTGACGCTGCCATAGAGGTCCATATTCTCGGGTGTTGAGGCACTATAACGGACATTCAGGAGTCCGCTGGCACTGCGGGCAACACGGATATCATCTTCGTTAACAAAGGCAGTGCCCTCATGGCTCCGGAGATAGTCAAATAGCTCTGCATTGGCCTGCTCCACGCCTTCGATGCTGCCGAAGCCTTCGAGGTGATCCTTGCCCATATTCGTGATAAGGCCAAAGTCCGGCTGTGCTATGTTACAAAGCTCGGCATTTTCTCCGATGTGATTGGCGCCAAGCTCGAGGATGGCAAGCTGATGCATCGGCGTGAGCTGCAGGATACTCAGCGGCAGTCCGATATGATTGTTATAGTTGCCCGGCGTCGCAAAAGTCTGGAATCCTTTGGACAGGACGCGGCGCATGAGTTCTTTGGTCGTTGTCTTGCCATTGGAGCCGGTGATGGCAATGAGAGGAATACCGAGCTGCCTCCGGTGATGTGCGGCCAGCTCCTGCAGCGCTATCAATCCATCAGCCACCAGCAGCAGTCTCGGATCTGTTTGTACATCAGGATCATCCACGACCGCGTATGCTGCACCGGAGTCTAATGCTGCCTGCGCGAACTGATTTCCATCGAAGCGCTCGCCCTTCAGCGACCAGTATAGCGATCCCTGTGGCACCTGCCGGCTATCTTTGCTGATCTGCGGATGCCGCAGAAATATATCGTACAGTCCCTGGAGCGATGTTAATTGCTTGCTCATATCCGCAAAATTAAGGGATTGGCCGCGTAAAACTCCATCAAAGCCGTTCGATGAACAGTTCAGCCTAATAAAATGAGACCGTGTAAAAAATTGAACAGTGTTCATCAAAAAAATTTTCACCGTAATTGAATTTTGTATTGAAATTTTCCCTAACGTTACATTGTGGTTCATTCATAAGGCTTGAAGGGTTAGTCATCCCGGGTTCGATTTGACTTGAAGAGCTAAGTGTTAAACAGCGAATCACGCTTTAAAACAATATATGTCTACGTTTAGCAGAATCTCAACCCGACTGGCGCTATTAGCGCTGGTCACAATTCCTCAGCTGGTATCGGCGCAAGCCATACCATACAACCCAGGAGCGGGAGCAATTCCAGCACCTTTTCTCCCTTCCATAATGTCTCAAATTTTGCCAAGTGACATTGGTGTAAATATGGGAGGCATCCCCGGCTCCCCAGCCATGTCATTTGAGACCAGAGGAAATGCTGGTGTATATAATCCAATTGGTGCCAGCAACTATCTGGTATGGGATTATAATCATACTTATCCTACTACTACAGCAGGTTGCGGCCTATCTTGGGCCGCAACTGGTCAGCATAATATACCTGCCTGGTCAGGCTATACTACAAACCTGAACACCAACTTTATCGGAATGAAGGTCAAGGGAAAAACCAACGAAGCCGGATTTGGATTTATTGAGGAAAGTGGTCCTTGTATTGCTCCGAACTATCCTACAGGAAACGCTTTAATCTACTGGTATGACAATGGCACTCTGCCCTCTAATAGACTTGTATTTGCTAATACTAATGGTTCTAGTACAAAAGAGCAGGCTACTATACTTAGTGATGGAAAGTTTGGAATTGGGCTCAATGCACCGCAGTCTCAATTACATGTCAATACTTTTGGAAGCGTAGCGACTTATGCTTGTTTTACTAATACTCCTACAGGAACAGGTACGCTTGATGGGTTTAAAGTAGGGATTGAGCCTACTACAAATCCTAATGCGGTACTCAACAATCAAGAACTCGGAGATATGGTTTTCAAAGACAATGATCGTGAGGCAATTCGAATAAATAATAGAGGGACATTACGAGGCTTAGGGGAAAGTTGGTTTGGTATTGGAACAACTAAGTAACGGTAGGTAGCCCTGCTGGCTTGCCCCAAGCTTTTACACACATTTGTAGTGCCATAGATCAAACGAATTTACTTATAAATACCCATTCTAATAGTGCTGGAAGCCAAGGATTAAAGATAACAAACTTTGGCTCTTCTGGATCAGAAATTAATCAGCAGGAGCGGTCGCCTCTTGTCCTTAGAACTGATGGTACTCCAAGGGTATTTATTGATGGAGGTGGAAATGTGGGTGTAAATACGATTACTCCATACGCAACAATGGAAATTCATTCCTTTACTGTTGCTCCGACCAATTATGCCTTTCAGGTCTTCGATGGTGCGGCTATACCTAAATCTCAATTCTTGGTAAGGGATGATGGATTTGTTGGAATGCAAGGAATTACATCACCAACGGGTGG
>JBBRLW010000153.1:0-5838 GCA_038231115.1 Bacteroidia bacterium | reverse complement strand
CCTAAAATAGGTAAGAAGTCCTCTGCATCTTCTAAAAAATGGGTTCGCATGATCCATCACGGGTCAGCAGAAGCGTGTAAAGAATATTTGGATAATGCTGGCTTTCAAATATATTCCACTGCATTAAGTGATGATTCCGTATCCCTTTACAGTTTAGATTTATCATCGGGGAAAGTTGCTCTCGCCTTCGGTAATGAGCAAAGGGGAGTGAGTTCGGAATTGGTGGAGGCGTCAAAATCAAATTTTCTTATACCTATGTTCGGGATGATAGAGAGCCTGAATGTTTCGGTAGCAGCTTCTATTTCCATATACGAAGCCGTCAGGCAAAGAATCGTAGCAGGTAATTACAATACAGTCTCTCTTTCTCCAGAGCAGTATCAACAGGCCTTCACAGATTATAGTTGGAAATAGTTATTTTGGCTTATAGCGTGATTTTTTGAATAGCATTTGCGCATCTTTCTCACGAAATAGCTGCTCCAGGCTAACGTCCGGATTTTTATCCATATAGCTTTTTACAATTTGCCACCCGATCCACTCACCGAGGCGCGGAGCTGAAGTATTGGGGAGTCCATCAGCATTTGTAAACGGACCATCAGAAAGGTAAGTAATCCTGTTACCCTGATCGGTGGAGTAGAATATATTTTTTCCTGCAAAGTGCTTAAATATATCAGCTTCGTATTCTCCGCACCATTTCAACTGCGCTGTTGTGTATTCGGTTTTTAAAGTATCGGCAAGATTGGGTGCCATCACATCACAGAAATAGAGTTGCTTTCCGGCGTAAATCATGGCACTTAGGAGACTCCTGTCCGTAAGCTCGCTTTGATCGTATTTTGATCCGAAATAGGACTTCAGCACCTGTGGTAATAGATACGGCTTTTCAATCCTCCGGATCTGGTACTCCGCATACTCTACATTTTGCGCTCTGTAGAAGCGATAATTTCTCCCCAGAAATAGATCAAGCCCGATACAAAGCTCATGATTGAAGGTAAAGGTCTGATATCCGAATCCAGTCAGAACCGTACTAAATCGTGGAATGGTATCCCTGGGCAAAAAATAGTGGATGCGTTTGAAACTGCTGGTTAGTTCTGACTCAACAGAGTCTATAACCTTTGGGCTGAATACACCATCTACGTCACGTTTCAGTGAATCCATGTAGGGTTTCTGAATGAAATAATGACGAAATACCTGATCCGCTTTTTGAGTATCTCCCGGAGCAAGTTGAAAAATATACTGCGTATAGGCTTCAATTATATCGGGATATCTGCTTCTAAGGCCTTTCAATCCTTGAGCATAGTTTTGATCAGTTAAGGCAAGAAGCTGATTTTCAAATCGATTTAGTTTGATTTCTAAACTAACTTTGCTGGTATCTACCTCCCATCTATTTTTCTTACATCCTTGTAGTGCGATAAGGAACGTTATGAATAGCAGGGACGTAATTAGATTTTGAACTGATTTCAAAGCAATTAAATAATTTACAAAAATATGAAAAACCTTTTCTTTGTCCTGATCACTGCATTAAGCATTACAGGACTTTCAGCACAGGTTACTGATAGCACCGGAAGAACTGTTCCGGCAACTACAGCGCCACCGGCTGCTCCTGCTCCAGTAGTCCAGCAAAAAAGTACCACAACCGTTACTACCACAACAGAATCTACTGCAGCCGTAAGAACAGCAGGACCTGGAACACGTACTTTTAGTCCGGGGATTTTGTTCAATCCACTTTTTGGATGGATGAATCTTGAGCCAAACGATAAAAGCTATACTGCCTCGGGTAGTGGTGCCCGCTTAGGACTGAGCTATGGTGTTTCATTAGACTATTTCTTTGCTGATAACTTTGGAATATCTACGCAGCTTTTGTTTACGTACATATACTCACGCTATCATCTTGCAAATATTTCCAATACAAATGACACTTATAATCCGATAGCTCAGGATATAGAATATAGAAATACAATCCAGTATTTTCAGATCCCGGTTCTCCTCAAAATGAGGACTAACGAGATAAATTATCTGAGATACTTCGCCAATATAGGTCTGGCACCTTCTATAAAAGTTCGTTCGAGGTCTGATCGATATGTAGCTGGAGCCATTACAGATGAGGGTTTGCGCGATGCGGTCAGGGATTTCAATATTTTTCTTGTGGCTGGCTTAGGTGCGCAATATGACTTAAGCGGTAGTACTGCATTATCCTTAGGCGTGAACTACAATGAAGCCTTTATTGACCCTACTCCGGATAGGGTTGGCGGTGTAAATGCCACACTTCGGTATATATCCATCAATCTGGGAATATACTTTTAGAGGATATTCAACAAAATTATAAGCCGCAGCCCATCAGCTGCGGCTTTTTTATGAAGTAAATTTGCAACTATGAAGATTGCTCTGGCGCAATTAAATTTCCGTGTGGGAGATTTCGAGGCCAATACGCGCAAAATGCTTGATGCTGTGGCTTCAGCAAAACAGCAAGCTGCGGACATTATTGTTTTTTCTGAATTGGCCATAGGAGGTTATCCGGCATGGGACTTCCTTGAATTTCGGGATTTTATCAGATTATGTAATGAGAGCATCTCTACACTTTCAGCTGCTTCTGAGAGTATTACAATTATCGTAGGCGCTCCTTCGATTAATCCTGATGCCAAAGGAAAGGATTTGTTCAATTCTGCTTATGTCATCACTGAGGGTAGAATTGAGGACATTATTCATAAGTCATTGCTTCCTACTTACGATATCTTTGATGAGTATCGCTATTTCGAGCCGAATGTCAATTTTCATTGTATTACGGTAAAGGGGCAGAAAATAGCGTTGACTATCTGCGAAGACCTCTGGAATAGTGATGAGAATCCATTGTATAAGCTCAATCCTATGGATGAGCTTATCAAGGAAAATCCTGTTTTGGCGATCAATATCGCGGCCTCCCCTTTTTCGGTGTCCCATGGTCAGATGAGGGATCAGGTGCTGAGAAATAATGCGCTGAAGTATAAGATTCCATTCTATTACGTGAATCATGTAGGTGCCCAGACTGAACTGATTTTTGACGGAAGCTCGAAATATATCCATACTGACGGGAAGATTTTGGCCGCGCCATCATTTGCTGAAGATATATTCATTCCTGATCTTCTCGAGCTTCAGGAAATGGTCAATAATCAAGAGCCTCTTCCAAATAAGTATGAAATTCTGACACAGGCACTTACGACTGGCATCCGGGATTATTTTCGAAAGCTTGGGTTTTCGACAGCTATTATAGGCCTATCGGGCGGAATTGACTCGGCTCTTGTTTTCGCTTTGGCTGTACAGGCACTTGGAAAAGATAACGTCCTTGCCGTCCTTATGCCATCTGCATTTACTTCGGAATCAAGCAATTCTGAAGCGCTGGAGATGGTTAGTAGATTGGGAGCCGGGCATAAAATTATAGCGATTGAAGGTTTAATGTCGGCTTATGACGTAGCACTGGCTCCTCATTTTGAAGGCAGAGCTTTGGACGTTACTGAAGAGAACCTTCAGGCGAGAATAAGAGGATCTATTTTAATGGCTTTATCCAATAAGCTGGGCTACATAGTATTGAATACTTCAAACAAAAGCGAGCTTGCTGTAGGATATAGTACTCTTTACGGGGACTCAATCGGAGCCATATCAGTTCTTGGGGATATTTATAAAACGGAGGTGTTTGAGCTAAGCAGATATATCAATGAAGAATATGGCAACATTATCCCTGAGTTTATTATCAGCCGCCCGCCGTCTGCTGAATTAAGAGCAGATCAAAAAGACTCAGACAGCTTACCCGAATATGAAATTCTGGATAAAATCCTTTTTGAATACATTGAAAACAGAAGAGGTCCTGCAGAAATTGCCGAAATGGGATTTGATATGGCACTTGTTAATCGCATTCTGAAGCTCGTAAATCAGTCGGAATATAAACGATTTCAGGCACCTCCGATCCTAAGAGTATCTGATAAGGCATTTGGCATCGGAAGACGTCTACCTATTGTTGCTAAATATCTGAGCTGATAAAACCTTGCTTCGATCTAATCGAACTGAAAGGATAGCGTAGAAGAAGAAAAAGAAGTTAATGCCCACCTGCCTCTCCAATACACTTTCAGCCATACAGGCAATTCCGGTCAATATGATGCAGAAAATCAGCAGAAAATTTGATCTGAGCTCTCTTCTAAAAAAGGGATACACGAAAATAGCTGATAAACAGAATAATCCCATGATTCCCGTCGTGCATATCTCCTGAACGAATTGATTATGAGGTAAAGACTTGTTTTCTTCTAACATCCTGGAGTGAGACAAATCATATTGAGCCCTCATTTCTTTTACAAGGTCTCCCTCTCCTACTCCCCATGGAAGATTTTTTTTAAGCACAACCATCGCAATTTGGAGTGCTTCATACCGCATACTAATAGATTGGTTATTCATCTCGGCAGGGTTCCCCAGAGCCTGTAAATCCTTTTTGGTATTTTCAACTCTTCGCTCCCAGGAAGGCACATATCTAATAGTTCCTACAATAAGAAGCGCAGCAAGCAAAACGAGCGACAGTGCTGGAAGTAGAAAACGTCTGTTTTGAATACTATATGCAATAATAACAATCAATCCGGTCATGTAGAAGCCGGCAATTCCAGTTCGGGAAACGATAGAATGAAGGAATATGAATTGCAGCAGCAGACATATCCAGAGCATGATTTTGAGAAATGGGCGTCCATAATCAGCTCTCTCTTTATTGATGAATAACATGTATATATTCAGGATAAAGCTGAAGGCCAGCATTACTCCGAAATATATATGATTCAATTTGGAATAAAGGATTGGAATCGGCTTCGATTCATGAATGCTGGCGTTAATCTCGGTAAAATGGAGCAGGTAGTTTCCAAATGAAATTGCTCCGCAAAGCGTAGAGCAAAGAATGAAGCAGCCAAAAATCAGATTTATATTTTTTCTACTGATACTCTCATAAAAGCCCATCGCTAACGGAAAAGCAATAAAGGGGATCTTGACGACGATCTTCTGTCCATAAAGCTTGAAATCATCTACATAGAACATTGATAAAATGCTTACTATCAATGAAATGATACAAAGTATTATCTGGGGCTGAGACTTGAGATTCTCAACTATATTAACTTTCCCTAAATTTCTGAGGCTATTCAGCCCGAAAATGGCCATCCCTATGGTTTGCAGGAACGGGGAGAAAAATAGTCCGGCTATAAAAACGAATGCTCCGAAGAGCATAACATTATCCAATAGTAGAACAGATGAAATCTTACTATTGGGCAACGGATTTCAGTTTATAGTTGAGCTGGGCACGGAAATACTTATCCACGACTCCCAATTTATCCGCCAGGGATTTGGTGATTTTGATATAGACTTTATTATCCTTTGAAGTCTGAGCAAGATTCCCTACCACTTTGACTTCAAAAGATTTCCCATTGATCAGGTTTTTTATGGTGATAATAGTCCCTGGAGGAGCCGATTTGTGCAATGCAATGTTTTTGTTCCTGATCATCTCATCATCGTTGATCCAGCTTGCAATTGTGTTTTCCGTAATGTTTTTGACCAATATGGACGAATTAGCCTTTTCCTCTACTGATGGAATAACGGCGCTTTCCTGCTTTTTTATGGGTAAATTCAATTGCTGACCTTCTTTCAAATGATCAAGCTTATTGAGATTTAGTTTTGTGAGGTCTGCCAGACTTATTCCGAGTTTTCTGGAGATACTATATTTATTATCTCCTGCCTGAACTTTATAAGTAGAATTAGCTTGCTCAATATTCCTGGGACTTACTGCGGTTGGGATAATAATTACCTGATCGGTTTTGAGCTTATCCTGCTGTAAATGGTTCAGTTTTG